>JAXFXP010000146.1:0-6074 GCA_034091595.1 Porphyromonas sp. | reverse complement strand
AGCCGCCATGGCCTCTACCTTGTAGTATTCCTCATAGTCTGCTAGTGGTAGGGTACGGATATATTCGTCTAGCGTGAGGTCGGGCTCTTCGATAGGTGTGTGTACTAGGGGCTCTAGGCCATGCAAGCGCTCGTACTCGTCTAGCCTCATAGCACGGAGTTTATCGAGTAGAGCCTCCTTTTGTTTGATGCTCTGGCGGAAATAGGCGATGAAAGCTGTAAGCTTGGCTTGGCGCTCTACTGCGAGCATTAGCTGACGAAGCTCCTCTATCTTGTAACCTTGCCTAATAGCTTTGGAGTGTGCTCCCTCTAGGCTCTCTAGGTAAACATCTTGGAATCCGATATTATCTAGGTCTGCTTGGATGCTTTGCATCTCCTCCTTAGCGATGTTGCATAGATGGTTGGCTAGTGTGCTCGTTACTCCACGTCCGCTGGTAAGGAATGCTATTTTCTCTGCGATATCCACGGTTTTACCCTTGGGATTTAGGCTCCCCAACCCATTGGCTAGAGCGCTTACTGTATCTATGATATTCATATTAATTAGTTTGTTAATGAATGCGCAGATGCAAAGATACACCTTTATACCGAAGGGGGCACTGCCCATCAGAGCGCCCTCCTGCCTTTTACATAGTATGTACACTCGGTTATACATCTGTTGCAAGATGGGTTATACATACTATGTAAGAAACGGATACGCTCCTATATAGATAACGCTTCCGCCCAAGATGTGGCAGATTGCCAGCATCTTAGGCGGAGCTATGATGTCTGCCTAGGGTGGCTGTGCCCTCCTAGGCAGATGGAAGTGAAGTCTTGGGTATTAGAACGTGAATTTGATACCTGCGTAGCCACTAGCGGGTGTCGTAGGGCCGTAGATGTAGCCACTATCACGGTCGGGCCCAAAGTCGTAGTCGTTCTGGAAGGAGTTGAATATATTGTTTAGGCCAGCGAAGAGCTGTAGGTTCGTCTTGTTGAATAGGCGGAAGTCATACGATATCTTCGCTCCGAGGTCGAGGAAGCTCCGAGTCTTCGTCAGTTCGTCCCACTGTGGTGCTATGCCCTCGGCACCAGAGACGACGACACCGCTCTGTGTAGGAAGATATTGGAATCCGGCCGTACGCTGCCCTGCTGCGATGGCTAGGCGGTCGCTAAGCGCAGCCTCCTGCCCCCATACCACAGCGTGGGGTACGTACATAGACCCCGTATAGGTCCCCGTAAGCGAGAGGCTTAGCGACTTGATAGGCTTGGCTGTAAGGGTGAAGTAGCCGTAGACGCTAGGCGTGCGCATGATCTCACGACTAGTCAGAGATACATTAGAGGCTTCGCCGTCCTCGTTTACCTCACGCACGAAGTCTGAGCCATCCTTGGCGGGAGTATGTGCCAATAGGGCGGCCTGATTATCCTCGGCTATACCGCGGATGGCATTGCGTACGCCCCACTCCTGCTCTGCGTCGTACTTATTACTTGTGAGCGTGAGCCCAGCCTGTAGCTGTAGCCAACGATAGGCAAGCTTGGCCTCGAGGTTTAGCCCCATGATCTTGGCGCCACTGCTGACGATGTTACCCTGGGCATCTCGGCCATAGTTAGTACGCTGGAATACCTTCATCCCATTGTCATTAGCACGGACGAGCTCGTTGGTGAATACATCCAGGAGGCTCGTATAAAATCCCTCCACGAGTACGTTCAGAGAGCTTTCGCCCAGGCGGAAGTACATATCGCTACTGAGACTGAAGGCGTGCGAGATCTCAGGCTTAAGGTCTGGGCTGTTGTATATGCGCTGGGCCTCACCGCCTACGACCCCGACGTGTAGGTCTTCATCGAATACCTGTGGGGCTCGGAAGCCTTTGGCGTAGGTGGCTCTGAGGTTGATGTTTTGGCTTGGGTTGTAGCGCAGTGTGGCGCGTGGCGATAGGATAGCGCCTTTGACCTCGCTGTGCTCATCGAGGCGTGCCCCTAGGAGTAGGCTCCACTGCTCGTTTTTCCACTCAATCTGAGCGAACTGGCTGAAGTTGCCGATCTTCTGGTGGACAAGAGGGGCTAGGGTAGAGTTGCCGATCTTGCCCTCTAGGTACTCTGCCGTGTACCAGTGGCGGATAGGCATCTCATCCCGTAGGCTGTCGTGCATATATTCGGCACCGACGAGCAGTTGGGCAGGCATAAAGCCGAGTTTGTCAAAGTCTCTGGTCCACTGTCCGCCTGCCACCCAGGTAAAGCCACGCGAAACACCATTGTTGATGCCGAAGTCGCTACGATGTATAGGCAGACCTAGGGTGCCGGCTCGCTTGGTGACGAAATCCTGAGCATCTGTACCCTTGGGGAGCAGGACTCCTGTACGGCTATCCCACTTCATCTCCTCCCCATCGGCATATTTAGCCGTAGGCTCTCCGATACCTCCGTAATAGCTACCACGGTAAACGTACTGTGCTGACCCGTAGAGCTGCACATGGTGTTTGTAGTCTCGTGAGTATAGGTCATAGCGCAGATTGCCACTGTAAACAGAGTGCTTGGTACTCTCGCTCACGCCAGCTACGTGGTCAGGCCAATCCAGGTGGTCTCCTCCGCGACGGTCCTCCTGCATCGTATGCATCTCGGCTGTGAGGCGTGATAGCTCTGTAGGGCGGACGTACCCACGGAACCCGAGCGTGCGTCCGTCGAGCCGACCTAGCTCGCTGTATCCATCTCCATTGATATCGTGTTCCTTACGGTAGCGGCTCTGCCCGAAGAGCATTGCCCCTGCCTTAGCATCATCGGTAACAACAGAGGCATTGAAGCCTACATTATTATCTACACTACGGAAGCCCGTAAGACCTAATGATTCGCTAAAGCTCACGCTATTGCTCGTAGGGTCCTTGGTAATAATATTGACTACCCCTGCGATAGCCGAGGAGCCGAAGAGCGCCGAGCCCCCGCCACGTACGACCTCCACACGGTCAATCATATTGGTGGGTATCTGCTCTAGGCCGTAGACCCCAGCGAGGGCACTCATTACAGGGCGGCTATCGATTAGTATCTGAGAATAGCGTCCGTCTAGACCATTGATACGCACTTGGTTGAAGCCACAGTTCTGGCAGTTGTTCTCTACGCGTACACCTGGCTGGAAGATAAGTCCCTGGGCGAGGTTATTGGCGTTAGCAGAGTCGAAGGTTTTGCTGTCTACGACGTTTACGAGTGCAGGGGCTAGGCGGCGTAGTGTCGCCTGGCGATTAGCCGAGACTACGACCTCATCGATACGTGTGTTATCTTCCCTAGCATCGAAGTTTATCTCAAGCGTCTTACCGGCGATGACCTCAACCTCACGCTCTTGGCTCTCGTAACCCATACCACGCATGACGAGGGTTATACGCCCAGGCCGAAGATGGCGTAGTGAGAAGTGTCCGGTGTTGTCTGTGGCAGTCCCGAAGGTGGAGCCTTTGATGGCGATGGTGATGCCGACAAGGTGTTCTCCTGTTTGGGCATCGACGACGTGTCCGGTGATGTTGGCATCGCTGGGGCGCTGGGCTACAAGCTCAATGCTGGGTAACCCAAGGGCCGCTGCACTAGCCAGCAAACAGAGTGATAGATGTCTACTCATAATTCTCTATAGTGTGTAAGTTATATGTTTGAGTGAACAGGGGCATGAGCGCCCGACTGCCCGCAAAGGTAGGTCAAGCCCTCTAAAAGATTGATAGAATGCTCAAAAATACCAAGAAGTAGGTACGTATTTGCTGCGTTTTGGCTCCGATGTTGCTAGCAAGGGTAGACTGCTGGAGGCTAGCCTCTCAGAGACTCGCTGCTAGAGAACGATGCTGCGGTCTCTGCGCAGGACTCTACGAACAAAAGCCAGGAGCTGTCTGTTTCAACTCTGTTACTTTAACTATAACCAAATAGACAAGAATGAAATTCGTAGAAGCTATGCAGAGTCGCTACACGACCAAAGTGTACGACCCGAGCCAAAAGATAGATGATGCACGTATTGCTGAGCTGATGGAGAGCCTGCGCCTAGCGCCCAGCTCTATCAATTCGCAGCCTTGGGGCTTTGCTCTGATTGACGATGCCGATACTAAGGACCGCTTGGCAGACCATGCGCACTTCAATGCTGATAAAATCCGTAATGCTAGCCATCTAGTAGTACTGTGCGTGTACAAGGATGCTAAGACCTTCGAGGAAGAGCGCCTCGATGCTATGCACCCCTACGCCGCTGACTATTACCGCAAAGGCTTAGCTCCTCTAGGCGAAGAGGCCGTGATGAGCTGGCTATCCAGACAGGTATACATCGCTCTGGGGGTCCTCCTCTCGAGAGCTGCTGTAATGCAGATAGACTCGACGACGATGGAGGGGATAGACACTAAGGCGTTTACAGAAGTCCTCGGGCTAGAGAAATATCGTGTACTAGTGGCTGTAGCCCTAGGTGTACGCAGCCCTGAGGATAGCAATCAGCTGAGTACGACACCTAAGAGTCGCAGGGAGGATGTTCGCCCCGTCTAGGCGTATCAGATATGCTGTAGAGACTCTGTAGATAGTCTCATTAAATAAGAACAGGCTACACATCTGCCTTGTGGCGATGTGTAGCCTGCCTTGTATCTGCACTTGTCGTTTAAGAGCCGGCTCTCTGGGCCTGACCCTGAGAGCTCCTCAGTGGTGGGCTTAGTCTGCCTGTACCTAGAGAGCTTGCTATACTACAGTCTCATTATAGGAGCTTTAGGGCTTCCTTGATTAGCTGCTCTACTGCTGCCGTAGGATGGGCACTTAGCAGCTGCCGTACGACTTTCTGAACTGCACTGTCGGGGTAGCCTAGCATACGCAGAGCGGCCACGGCTTCCTCCTGTACCTTGGAGCCAGATATTTGTACCCCGAGCGATGCTACTCCGCCTTCGCTGTCCTCTCGTAGCTCTAGCTTGCCCTTGAGCTCGAGGATGATACGCTGAGCTGTCTTTAGCCCTATGCCTTTTACAGCCTTGAGAGCATCCACCTGGCCGAGAGCAAGGATGCTACTGAGCTCGCTCGGATTGTATTGGCTGAGGATGATGCGGGCTGTATTGGGGCCTATGCCAGAGACGGAGATGAGATGTCCGAAAAGCTCTCGTTCGGCTTGGGTGCCGAAGCCGTAGAGGAGCTGTGCATCCTCGCGGACAATCTGAGTAGTGAGTAGTTTGACCTCACCACGCTGGCTAGAGAGGTAGCTATAGGTATTTAGGGATATGTTCACTAGGTAGCCTACGCCACCGCAGTCTATGACTACGCTGGTCGGGCTTAATTCGCTGAGGGAACCACGCAGGTGTGCTATCATTGTCTGGCTTTGGCTGTACTTATCTTTTTCTCTTTTTAGTACCTAATAGCTTCCCCAAGAGCCAGCTTTGGCTCTTGCCTATGATGAAGGATGATATGACTGGCGAGAGGAAATTGTAGGCGGTGATGAGGTAGGGCACATAGGGTTTGATGCCAGCCACTTTGCGCTCTAGGAAATCCACGGCCTGAGGCTTGCGTGGCTCTGCTGTGGGCATAGCAGGCTTGGCCTTTTTGTTGCCTCCCATAAGGCCTACAAGAGGGGCAATGTATCCGTAGGCGGGTATTTTGTTTTGAGCCATGTAGCCGAATATCTTGCCGTAGTTGTGGCGGATGTATTCTACCCCCTCGCGTAGATCTCCAGAGGCACGCTGAGCCTGGCGCTTGGCTTCGTCTCTACGGAGCGTAAGGGCTTGGTAGGGGCTTGGCTCGCCTGAGATGAAGGCCTCTCGATAGGGGTGTTCTACTCGCAGAGCTGTTATTTGGTTGAGGTTTGTATTTATGTTGTCTGTAGCCAGGTGCACGCGCCTAGCGACTCTTGCCTGTACGCGCCTCTCTAGTCGTGAGCGCATCAGCAGGTAAATGAGTGTAACCACAGCGTATAGCCCCCCGAGGGCTAGGAACCCGAGCCCAGTGGAGTCGAACAACTGTCCGAGGAGGAACCCTATAGCGAGGTTGAGGACGAAGAGAAGGTTGAGCCCCAGTAGGGCGAGTATGGCCCAGCTGATGAGTTGTGCCGAGGTGTCGGATAGTCCGATCCCGAGGCTGTTGATCAGCTGATTGATGCGGGCGCGTAGTAGTCCTACGGCAGAGCCT
>JAXFXP010000145.1:0-2787 GCA_034091595.1 Porphyromonas sp. | reverse complement strand
TATCTGCCGTGCCTATGGGGATAAGCAAAAAGTCAAAGCCTATCGGTTAAGTAACGGGCGAGGGGAAGTGCAATTCCCCAAAGAGGGCATCTATACCCTTGTCTGTACCAAGCTAGGCTACCAGACGTGTAGCGTCGATATAGGCTCAGGCACCGACAGGCTTACTGTGTATCTAAAAGAACAGGTTACACAGCTCAGAGAAGTTGTCGTTAGATCGAGGGCTATACGTCAGGACTCAGACACCATACGTTATAATGCTACTAGGTTTATCGGCTCGTCAGATAGATATCTGGAGGACATCATCGCTAAGATGCCAGGTCTGAGTATCGATGAGCGTGGATACATACAATACCAAGGGCGGTACATCAAACGCTTGTATGTAGAGGGTAAGGACTTACTGGGCGCTGGCTACAACATCGCTACGCAGGCTTTGCCTGCTGAGGGCATCTCGGAGGTGCAGGTGCTAGAGAATCACCAACACATAGGCCGTCTAAAAGGGAAAGTCTACGAGGATAAAGCCTCGATAAATGTAAAGCTCAAAAAGAGCCATAAGTATCGCCTCATTGGAGACTTGGGTGCTGGTCTGTCGGGGCTCGGCCCCTTGGTAGGCTTTGCTGAGGCTAAGCTGTCTCACTTCGGGGAGAAGTATCAGGGGCTGTATGTCCTACAGGCAAATAGTAAAGGCACATCTTATGAGCATTCGGTTGTAAAGACACTAGATCTAGAACATGCTGAGGTCTATGACTTAGGGTATGATGCCCTAGGTGGTGATAGGTATCGTACCCTGTCTGAGATAGAGCTTGGTCGATACCTCGACAACCGCAGTTTGCTGGCCTCTACGAGAGGGTTATTGAGCCTTGATAGCGTCCGTACCCTGAAGTATAGTGCGCAGGGACTATGGGAGCACCGCCAACAGACTAGCTCGGAGCGTCAGCTCTTCGGTGGGGCTATCTCGACACTATGGGAGAAGCAGAGAGCTTACCGCTCTGATGACAATAGGCTAGCGCTCAGGATGAGCTACGAGCAGAATAGCACTCGTAGTTATTTGACCAATACGCTGAGTGCCGACTATCATTCGGGCAGAAGTACCACTGATGTTTCAGCTAATGGGCAGAGCTATCACCAACGAGCTAGTCAGGATAGCTATAGCGTAGAGGATGTGCTATCGACGAGCTTCGCCCTTGGGGGGCGCGACATTATATATAAGGGGCTTGTGAGGGGCTATTCGCTACCCGAAAGCATATCCATCCTAGGGGTAAATAATGACACTCTAGGGTTTGGGCAGAGGGGCTTCACGCTCAATAATCACCTATCGACCCTTTGGTCTTTGTCGAGGGGAGTGCTTAGTCTAGGTTTTACAGAGCGCTATAAGTCCCAGCGCTATATGGTAGGGACGGCTGCGAGTCGGTCGTCGCATATTGACCTGAGCATTAGCCCTAGTTATACTCATCGATATGCAACAGGACTCTGGTCTATAGCCTTGTCCCCGAGGGTAGAGCGCGTTGCGCTGGCGAGAGAGCGGGAGGGGGAGAAAGCGAAAGCATCGCGGACACTACACTCTGTATCGACAAACTTCCACTGGAAGCAAGATGTTACGACGAAGCTACAGCTGTCTATGGGGCTCAATCAAAGCTGTAAGCTTATTACAGATCCATACCCGCTCTTGGGTGTATTACGCACGAGCTATTGGAATTACCTCGTGCCCCCGAGTGATATTTATAGGACGAGTATATGGGGAGGCTTTCTGGGGCTAAACTATAAGGATATTTATCGGGCGATATTCGGGAGAATGCATCTGTCTTATAACCTTCGTGCGCAAGACTATATCCTTAGCCACAGGTACGATGCGACAAGCTACACCCAAGGTTATGAGACCTATGATAATACATCTAGGCAATGGTCAGTAATAGCCGGATTAGATAAGTCTTGGGTTGATGTAGGGCTTGCATTTAAGTACGACCTTGCATGCAAGTGGAAGCGATATGGCCTGATGCAAAATGAGTCTATTAGCGAGGCCACTAGTTCGTATCTGGCGCATAGTCTCCGGTGTATGCTACGTGCAGCCGATTTCTTATCGGCAAGAGCCGAGGTCGAATATAGTAGCTGGTGGCTGAGTAATAATCGGTATCAAGTGGTGTCAACAGGCCTCTCTCTTGTAAAAGCACGTCTCTCTATCGATGCGACACCTGCGAAGGCATGGCAATGCAAGCTAGGGGCCGAGAGCTATTGGAATGAGATAGGGCAGGGGGTATGGTCAAGGGGAGTCTTTCTTGACTTCTCGACAGCCTACAGGCTGAGCAAGCAGCTAGAGCTTTCCTTCGTCTGTACCAATCTGCTTGGTCGTACAGACTATAGAGTGGAATACGTACAGGATCTTAATAGAGAAGCTTTCACGATGCCATTGCGGGGACGCGAAGTCTTGCTGGGAGTCGTCTACCGATTGTAGGATTTACTCTCGTAGGATGCGCCCCAGAGGGTGCTTGTCTGCTCGGCGCCGCTCTGCCGCAGGCGCACTCATCAGGGGGGGCACTTACAGCCCGCAATTATTTTGTATCTTTGCCCCCGATTATATCTATAGGATAAACAAACAATTAAATATACGCATGGCAATATTAGAGAAAATACGTAGCAATGCAGGTCTTATGGTCGGCTTCGTTGGCTTAGCCCTCGCTGCGTTTGTACTAGGCGATGCCCTGCAGAGTGGTAACTCGTGGTTCTCGGCGAACCAGCGCGTGGTCCTTTCTGTCGATGGCGAAGAGGTAAATATCGAGGATTACGAGCGTCGCC
>JAXFXP010000144.1:0-20638 GCA_034091595.1 Porphyromonas sp. | reverse complement strand
CGAGGTACTTATAGTCTAATAATGCTAGGCTCTGATTAGGTGTAACCTTGACATTCCCGATTGAGAATCTCCACCTAAGAGCCTTAGAGATTAACCCCTTGGTCAGATAGGCTGCCACATAGGGGTGTACATGTAGGTTGATATAGTCTACCAGGATTCCATCCATCAGAGCACGTAGCTCAGCCTCTATCTGCTCTACCAGTAGTACAGAAGAGGTAATCTTACCAGAGCCCATACAGCTGGGGCACTTTTCCTCTGTGTTTACTTCCAGAGCCTGACGCACGCGCTGACGAGTAATCTGCATCACACCGATCTTGGAGAGCGGCAGGATGTTGTGCTTAGCTCGGTCATTGCGCATCAGCTCTTGCATACGCTTATAGAGTAGGTCGCGGTTCTTCTGCTGCTTCATATCGATGAAGTCCACGCAAATGATACCACCTAGGTCTCTAAGGCGCATCTGGCGAGCTAGCTCCTCAGCAGCAGCGAGATTGACGTCAATAGCCGTCTCTTCCTGCTCGGTACTCTTACGCGAGCGGTTGCCACTGTTGACATCCACTACGTGCATGGCCTCGGTGTGCTCTATGACTAGGTATGCTCCGCTCTTAAACGTTACGTTGCGTCCGAACGAGGACTTAATCTGGCGTGTAACGTTTTTCTCATCGAAGAGGGGTAGCTTACCCTTGTAGAGTCTAACGATCCCCTCTTGCTCGGGCGCAATGTCAGCGATATACTCCTTGATATCCTCATAGCAATCGGCATCATTGACGTGTATGCTCTGGAAAGCTGGGCTAAAAGTATCACGCAGCAAGCCCATCGTGCGGCTAGCCTCCTCGTAGACAATGCAGGGGGCTTTGAGACGTGGCAGACGCGTTACGCTCTCCTCCCAACGGCGTACAAGCTTACGTAGCTCGCGGTCGAGATTCTGCGCATCAACCCCCTCTGCAGAGGTGCGCACGATAACGCTGAAGTGCTTAGGCTTAATGCTGTGGATTATTTGCTTGAGGCGACTACGCTCTTCGCTCGAACGTATCTTGAGGCTCGTACTCACCTTATCTGCAAAGGGCATCAGCACCATATAACGGCCCGCTAGCGATAGCTCTGCCGATAGGCGAGGCCCTTTGGTGGAGATGGGCTCCTTGACGATCTGTACGAGTACATTCTGCCCAGCCTTGAGGTAGTCCTCGATCTTGCCATCCTTGGGCAAGGTGGGAATCCCAGCTAGTTTGGATAACGGAGGTATCACTCCTTGCTTCTCGATGAGCTCTAGCAACTTCTGCTGTTGTAGGAAGTGCAGCCCGAGGTCGAGATAGTGGAGGAAAGCATCTTTTTGGTAGCCTACATCAACGAATGCAGCATTGAGCCCTGGCATAACCTTCTTAACCTTCCCTAGGTATATATCCCCTACGGCGAAGGCGAGGTCGCGACGCTCACGCTGTAGCTCCACCAAGCGTCCGTCCTCGAGGACGGCCATTGATATCTGCTTGGGGGAGACATCAACGATTAGTTCACTGGTCATTCTTTGATGCTATTATACTTAATTCTTCTTACGTTGGCCCAGCTAGATAGGCTTCATCCAGCGGGCTATTCAGGAGCTCTAGATAAGAGTATGAGAGATTACAGACGAGTATGACTCACCTATAACCCCTCACCCCATATCTGTCAGAGAACCCAAGATTACTTCTTCTTCTTGTGACGGTTCTTCTTCAGTCTCTTCTTACGCTTGTGCGTAGCCATCTTGTGGCGCTTTCTTTTCTTACCGCTTGGCATAGTCTATATATTTATTGTTTTACTTATTTACTTACTTAACGCGCGTAGAGAACAGCTTCGAAGGCTTGAAAGCAGGCACACGACGCTTAGGAATCACAATCGTCTCCTTCTTGGAGATATTACGAGCCGTCTTGGCTGCACGCTCCTTGATTATGAAGCTACCAAAACCACGGAGGTACACACTTTCACCTCGCACCAACGAATCCTTGATGTTTTCCATAAAGGACTCCACGACTGCTAGAGCCGTTTCCTTATCTACACCTGTACTTTTAGCAATCTCGCTTACTACTTCGGCTTTTGTCATAATCTAAATGATACTCTTCGTAGTCTTTATTTGTTCTGTTTTTTGTCCTGCAAAGATAAGACTTTAATTCGATATACCAAAGACTTACCCTACATAACGCACTACGGGCTTGCCTTACAGGAAGGCAAGCCCGTAGTATATCTATTAGTCGTAAGGACTTAATCCTGCTTTTTACCTTGGCGTGCAGAGTAGCTAACGTTGAGCGTATTAGCGCGACGTAGCTCTTCCTTCACCTCAGCGATGATATTCACCTTCGTCTCGCGGTCCCCCTTGATGGACACCTGCATACGGTGGCGCTTATCCGCTGCGATCTTAGCCTCAGCCTGCTTAACGTAGTTATACACGTGACTAGCGTCATTGGTAACCTGGTCGTTAAGCTGAATGGCCGAGCTAGTACCATACATATGAGTATAAGCCTCAGTAGGCTTACCTACATATATAAAGGTAACGAGCGACTTCTCCTCTAGCTTATCCAGCTCCGTAGCCTGAGGCAGGTTGCTGTAGCTAATCTTGGGCGTAACCTCACGCATAGATGTTACCATCATAATGAAGAAGAGGAACGCAAACACAAGGTCAGGTAGTGAAGACGTGTTCAGCTCAGGCATCTCACGTCCACCGGCTTTATTAAACTTTCCCATTTACGTAGTTACTTCTTCTTGAGGTTAGACAATGGCATCTCCGAGATGTGCATAGGATAAACCTCTGTAACGATCTTCTGCTGAGAAGGCGTTAGCGCATCGAAAGGCTTGCCAAAGTGCTTCTTAGCGGTTAGATCCCACACTTCGTTGTATGCTCTGAGGAGTTCGTTCTGCACGTCGATAAATCTCTGGTAGCTCGTCTCGATCTCAGTCTTGAGCGAGATAGCATAACCAGCGGTCACCGTCGTTACAGGCCCTAGACCAGGGATATCACGCGTCTCGAGTACAGGCTTATTAGGGTCGTTATTGGGATTCATGATGAAATCCACAGCTTCGTCCTTCAGCTTGTCTAGTCTTACCTCGATAAGACCCTCTGGGCGCGAGATTACAATCTGGTCGCTGCGGTTAACGAGCAGACGCATGATGTTACGCTCGTTAATCTCGACAGGCTCATTATTTTGTTGCTCCTTGGGCATTGGCGGCAGACGACGCTGTATGCCCTTATCGGTATCCATTGAAGTAGTAATCAAGAAGAAGATAAGCAACATAAAAGCGATGTCGGCAGACGATGACCCGTTGATACCGGGCGTTGATCTTTTCTTTCTAGCCATATGCTTTCTGTTTTTATTTCTGATTACTACAGATTAGCGATTGAATGCGCTCTTGATGGCACCGAGGATAGCCGCACCAGTAGTAGCGATAAGGAGCACATACACAGAGTAAATCCACATATCTGTTACCTTGAGCCAGCCAGTGCTGTTAAACTTCTGAGCTTCTTCGTTGAGCTTGAGGGGCGTGTCATCGCCGATCAGGTAAGTCACCACTAGGAGAGCTACTAGCGCTAGTACACCAGCAATGCTCTTAAGGGCTTCACCTGGATTAGCGGCGAGCTTAGCCACGAAATCCTTAATCACAAAGCCTAGTACTGTTAGGATGGCGATACCCCCGAGGGCATACATCCAGTAGAGCAGTAGGTCTGTGAAGTTATATACCTTGTTCTCCTTAGCATCTATCGTGTGTCCACCGAATAGGAATACGGCGAAAACTACGAGCGAGATGCCTGCGAGAACAAGAAAGGTCGTGCTCGACGTCTTTCTTATTCCTGTTACAGCCATTTCTTTATCTGTATTATAGGGTTAATAGAAATGGACGGAATTACTTCTTGATACCGTACTTAACGATAGCATCGAGAAGCGTGATAGAAGCGTCTTCCATCTTGTTCACGATACCTTCTACGAGAGAGAGGATATAGTTATAGAATACCTGCAGTACCATTGCTACCACGAGACCACCGATCGTCGTGATAAGAGCCACCTTCATACCACCTGCTACTACTGTTGGGCTGATATCACCTACCTGCTCGATCTTGTCGAAGGCGAACACCATACCTACTACCGTACCCAAGAACCCGAGTGAAGGAGCAAGAGCGATGAAGAGCGTAATCCATGATAGGTTCTTCTCTAGAAGACCACCCTGTACACCACCATAAGATACTACAGACTTCTCGATCTCATCGATGCTCTGACCATCCTCTAGGCGGATAAGTGCCTGTGTAGCGATAGAGGCGATAGGACCACGCGTATTCTTAGCTACGTTCTTAGCACCAGCTACGTCACCCTTCTGTAGCTTATCCTCGATATCGCTAAGCATCTTCTTAGGATCTACATCAGCTAGGTTGAGGTAGATGATACGCTCTAGGCAGATAGCTAGACCAAGGATGAGTACAATTGCTACTGGCGTCATCCAGTCAGCACCACCCTCAATGAACTTCTGCTTGAAGCCCTGGTGGAAGCTACCCTCAGCAGCTACTGGAGCAGCCTCTTCGGTAGCTGGAGCAGCTACAGCAGCAGTATCTACTGCAGCGGCAGCAGAGTCAACGACAGCAGCAGCTGAATCAACAGCAGCTGGCTCTTGAGCGAAAGCTGTCGTCGTAAAACCAACTGACAGAGCAGCTACACACGCGATTGATGCAAAAAACTTTTTCATCGTGCTTTACGTTTTTGTAATTTACTTGTTATATAGATTATTTCTTTCCATTCTAAACCTCCTTACGCCTAAGGAGGACATACCCAAAGACCAAACATCCTACTATTTATCAGACACATACGTATGTATCGAGCAGAGTCTAGTCCCTGTTTATAGGGTCAAAAATACAACTTTCCTACACTTCTACCAAATTTGCCCCTACAGATACCCTACTTTTTCGCTAGTGTATCAATCTCGACTAGGTAAGGAGACAGACGAATACTATCGTCCCTAGTGAAGCTAGGCTCACGCATAAGCTGCGACCAACGCCTCAGACGACCATGGCGAGAGATAAGCCTATTGAGAGCTCGTTGCTGCTCCCAGCTTAGATACGGATGCCGTGGTAGCTCCCCCACCCTAAGGCTATCGAGCCGATAGCGGCGAGGTGGTGTCTTGATTCTAAACCAAGGGCGTAGAGCCAAAAAGCGGTCCTCATCCATGCCATAAACCTCCTGTAGCTGTAACACGGTATAGTAGCCACCGAGCTTCTCTCGAAGTGCTAATATACGCTTAGCAAAGCCTTGCCCTATCCCAGGCACACGTAGTAGCGTTGCCGAGTCTACAGTATTAAGGTCTAGCACCACACGCTCCCTAAACTTCTGCGAGGCCCCTGCCCTCAGATAGCTAGGAGGTCCTACATAGGCCTTATCCTTATATGTAGTATCCGATAGTTTAGCCGAGGGCTGAGACTGCTGGGCTATATATCTAGCACGTGGAGGCTGAGACTCCCTTGGGGGCTGACTGATAGCATATAGGAAAAGCCCCGTCATCCCTAGGAGCGACAGTATCGCCAGAGCTATACGCTCTCTACGTCCCATGTACAGTAGCCGCATAGCGAGTCTTCGTTTACATTATAACTCCATCCACTATATGTAAGATACGATCTGCGCGCTGAGCAAGACTCGTATCGTGGGTTACAAGGACGAAGGTTTGCTGTAGCTCGGCCCGAAGATCAAAAAAAAGCTGGTGCAGCTCTTCTTTATTTCGGCTATCAAGACTCCCCGATGGTTCGTCCGCAAAGATTACCTTGGGCTTATTCATCAGCGCGCGCGCTACAGCCACGCGCTGGCACTCACCACCTGAGAGCTCGCTAGGCTTGTGCCCCGAACGCCCTCCGACCCCAAGCATCGAAAGCAAAGCCTCTGCTCGTGGGCGTAACTCCCTGAGGCTACTCCCTGCGATGAGCGCAGGGACACATACATTCTCTAGGGCCGTGAACTCGGGCAGTAACTGATGGTTCTGAAAAACGAAGCCGATACTCTTATTACGAAGCTCCGCCAAAGCAGCCTCTGATAGGCTCGACACCTCCACCCCATCTATGGTAAGGCTACCACTATCTGCGCGATCTAGCGTCCCCAAGATCTGCAACAAGGTAGTTTTGCCTGCACCACTAGCTCCGACGACGGATACAACCTCTCCGGCACCGATGCTCAGGCTAATGCCCTTAAGTATTTCCAGCTGCCCGTAACTCTTGCGTATATCTTGTGCAATTATCATAATATTCCTCCTAAAAAGCAGAATAGCAGCATCTCTATAGAGAACTGAAATTCTATTCTCCACAAAGTTAACAAATCCGCCCAAAGCTCAAGACCTCTGCACCCCTGAGCTGACATATTATGGCGCTTAGGCACTCAATCTGTAGAGATATGCGACTGTGCGTTCTCGGTCTCTTGTGCCACCTTAGCATCCCCAATAGATATGTCTCCGCCCAAGGTCGGGGAAAGAAGTTTATCAGCCAAGTAGCAAAAAATTCTTCGGAATACTTCGCCCTCTTTGTCCACCTATTAAGTGTCCACTTATTCACCTAATAGGGGACGACTTGTCTGCCTAGTAGGTCGTGAGACGGCCGCCTAATAGGCAACCATAGCCCCCACGGATAGTGAATCTCCGTGGGGGCTATGCTGTGGTCTTTGGCTGCTGTATCTTGTGGATGTATGTCTCGCTGTGATGCTCTTGAGGTTTTGACGCTTCAGCTAACCTTCTCCCTATAGAGTCTTGCCCAATAGCCTCTTATTTATGCCCTAGGCTTTAGTACTTGTAAGCCATTGTGCAAGGGCCGTAGCAGCATTTTCTCCATCTATAGCTGCTGAAACGATTCCCCCTGCATAGCCAGCACCCTCGCCCGCAGGGTACAGACCGAGTAGCTCTAGATGCTGATACATACGCTCCCCTTCGTAGTAGCGTGGGATACGTACAGGAGAAGAGGTACGACTCTCCACCCCTATAAGCTGAGCCTCGTTGCTCAGGAAGCCTGCTGTCATACGCTCGAAAGCACGGAAGCCCTCCACCAGACGCGAGCTAATAAAACTCGGCATCCACTCATGCATATTACCAGGGGTTAGACCCATATTGTACGAGGTGCTGGGGCTATCTACTGAGGCTACGCCACGGACAAAGTCCTCCATACGCTGTGCTGGAGCCCGCAGAGAGCGGTTCGCAGCCTCGTAGCTCAGGCGTTCGTACTGCTCACACCACTCCATAAGGGCTAGGGGCGAGCCCGGATTATCGACAGCTAGGCCAGTAGAGGCCATATCCTCTGGGCGTAGCTCTACGACCATCCCAGAGTTGGCCCATTTGCTTCCTCGGTTGGCAGGAGACATCCCATTTACTACCGTCTGCTCAGCAGCAGTAGAGGCTGGCACGACGAAGCCCCCAGGGCACATACAGAAGCTATATACTCCACGCTCACGCACCTGTGCCTTATAGACATATTCTGCCGCTGGGAGCCATTTGCCACGCCCATCGGGACTGTGGTAACGTATCTGGTCTATAAGAGGTTGCGGATGCTCTAGACGTACCCCCACGGCGATAGCCTTGGGCTCTACAAGGATATTGTGCTGATGCAGATAACGGTAGATATCGCGGGCCGAGTGCCCTGTAGCCAGGATGACTGGGCCATAGAACTCTTGCCCTGCTGCCGAACGGATACCACGCACCCGACCGCCCTCTATGAGCAGCTCGTCCATACGGGTAGAGAAATGTACTTCTCCTCCCGAAGCAAGTATCTGCTCTCGCATACGCTTGATGATTATCGGCAACTTATCTGTGCCTATATGAGGATGGGCCTCGACGAGTATTTTGGGGTCCGCACCATACTTGCAGAATAGGCGCAATATGCGCTCTACGCTCCCTCTCTTTTTGCTACGGGTATAGAGTTTACCATCTGAGAAAGCCCCAGCGCCACCCTCTCCGTAGCTATAATTACTCTCGGGATTGACAACGCCTGTCTTATGGAGCTCCGAGAGATGTCTACGACGGGTCATCACGTCCACGCCACGCTCTACGACAATGGGACGTAGACCCAGCTCTATTAGCTTTAGCGCTGCAAAAAGCCCACAGGGACCAGCCCCCACAACCACCACACTAGGGGCAGCGTGTACCTCTGGGAATATAAGATCCGAGAAATCGTCCTCAAGGACGCTCTCACCCTGCTCATAAACGTCCAGCGTGAGATTGATAATAATATTCTTGTGCCGAGCATCTATGGTATGACGGCGCACCTGTATAGACTGTATCTGCTCTATCGGTAATCGTAGGATGCGGGCCACTTTTCGTCGTAGCAGGGCATCCTGTGCTGCCACCTCGGGACTTACGCGTAGTTGTATCTGTTGCATTATATGGGATTATACAATCATTGTCTAATTCTTTATTAAGGATAACGCCAGAGCATCCCAATTGTTCGATAGACAGAGCCTTGGTTAAATGACATCGGGAGAGCATTAGCTGCTCGACCTACCCCAATAAGATAAGGGAGCGTATTGGACTCGGATATCCTCCGTAGACCAATACCTCCCTTATAAAACTACAATTCGGGCTCCCGAACGATAAGCTTGGCACCAGAGCTTGGGCAGCCTCTAGTAGATGGAGCAGAGGCAGAAAAGAAGTCTCCCCGATGGAGTGCCTAAGGCAGGCACAAAGTGCAAGCTAAATACATGTCGATAACGCTACTGCAAGTGCCGTACTATACAATAGCCCTCTATGATTTCAGTGGCATTTACATCCGTTGATAGCGCCCTGCCTGCCAACGGTAGCGCAGCACTGGTAGGGACTCTATAGCACGCAGATGGGCCTCTCTACGACTCTCATCTAGTAGCTGTGGAGCTACGACCTGCACCGATAGCACCCCCGAAGAGTCTAGCGTATAGCGTGCATACAGAGGGTCTAGCAGAGGACGTAGCTCTGCAGCATCCTTATTTAGGCGGAGGAAGTCCTCTGCACTAGGAGCCTGCCAATAGGGCTTGGGCTCGACGGGCTGCCAATCGGTGTCGTAGAGGAGTAGCTGACTGTCCGAGAGTGGCTCCTCCACAGTCTCGATGACTGCAATAAGGGGCTTCTTACCCGGGCGAGGCAGTATCCGGAAGGTCGATAGGCTTAGCTCCGACGTGCGTATGCTTATCATGTCGGCATCTGCAGCGATGAGCTGTAGGTGCCCATAGACCGAATAAGGAGAACGCTTGGGTTCCCCCGCATCAATAGCGTCTAGGATGAGGTCCTTGGTCTCGGCATCTAGATACGGATAAGTCTCTAGGTACGAGCGTATGCCTCGGGCGGTGCTATCAGCCTGAGCATGAGCCGAGAGCGTCAGAGCACAGAGTACTGCTAGCAGGCAATATAAACGGCGTAGCATAGGCAGTACTTAGTTAAGGACCGAGCGTAAACGCACCAGACGCTCAAGCATAGGCTCCATCAGATCTAGCTGTAGCATATTGGCAGCGTCGCTCTTGGCAGTATGAGGCTCGGGGTGGGTCTCGAAGAAGAGACCATCGGCACCTACCGCTATGGCAGCCTTGGCAATAGTCTCGATGAGCTCGGGGCGTCCACCCGTAACTCCGCTATCTTGATTGGGGCGCTGTAGTGAGTGGGTAACATCCATGACTACAGGGAAACCCGTCTGGCGCATAGCTGGTATGTTGGTGAAGTCTACCACGAGGTCTCCGTAGCCAAAGCTATTACCTCGCTCACAGAGTATCACCTGCTCGTTGCCACAGTCAGTAACTTTGCGTGCGGCGTGCTCCATCCCCTTAGCACCGAGGAACTGACCCTTTTTGATATTCACCATACGCCCTGTACGAGCAGCGGCTGCTATGAGGTCTGTCTGACGACAGAGGAAGGCTGGTATCTGCAACACATCGACATACTCAGCAGCCATCGCTGCCTCTGTAGTCTCGTGGATATCAGTAACGACGGGACAGTCGAATGAGGTCCGGACCTTAGCCAAAATGCGTAAGGCTTTTTCGTCGCCAATACCCGTAAAAGAGTCGACACGTGAGCGGTTAGCTTTGCGGTACGAGCCTTTGAAGATATAGGGAATATTGAGTCGCTGACAGATATTCGCTATACGCTCAGCGATAACGAGAGCCGTCGTCTCGTCCTCGATACAGCAGGGGCCTGCCATCAAGAAGAAGTTTGGGCCCGAGGTCAAATCTTTATAGTTAATCATTAGGCTTATGGATATCTCATTTATAGTTTAATCGTTGTCTAGAGCCTGGCCAATAAGTTGCTCGCTGATATGGCGCACACGCTCGTAGGAGTAACCACGATATAAGCCGTGGCGGATGAGCTGGTCGAGGCGCTTGCGTACCGGGTCTTGACTTTTGAGCTGACGACACTTGGTCTCTAGCACACGTCGTAGCTGTTCGTCCTCGTCTAGCTCTGCGAAGACCTCGGCAAAGGCAGCTGCGATGACAGGCTCAGGGATGCGGTGCTGGCGCAACTCCTGCCTAAGGCGCTGACGTCCCCAGCCGGAGAAACGATGCTTATCCCGTGTAAAAGCTAGGGCAAAGCGCTCGTCATCGAGGTAGCGCTGGGACCTTAGATGCGCTACTATCTCAGCGTGATAGGCTACATCTACCCGCCAATCATAGCATTTGCGTAAGATGTCCCGCTCGCTACGCTCGGCACGTACGCAGTAGCGCTCGGCCTTGTCGATGGCCTCCTCTAGCGTTGGGGCTGTATCTTGCTTCATTTACGTTTCTTATCAGCCATACGCTGGTGGTACTCCTTGTTCTTATCCTCACGGCGCTTCTTCTCCTCGGGCTTAGTCTTGCGTAGCTCCTCGGGTTTTTGCTGCGAGAGAGGCTTCTCTAGGGGCACCCAGGTCTCGCTCGTCGTAAAGCTTTTTTTCACCTCGTACTTCATCGGGCTGTAGTACATCATCTCGGGTTGTCGCGTGGGGTAATCCCCCGTGGTCCAGCGTCCGTCACCATCGCTATCGACGAAAAGGCGCAGATAGTAGGTCTCGGGCCTGAGGTCAGGAAACTCCAATGCCAGCCCTTGAGTCTGAGTTTGGCTCTCTGTGCTATCAGAGGTAGCCCCCAGCTCAGCCCCCTCTCTAGGTTTGGCTAGAGGTAGACTCATTAGCGGGTCTCCACTTTTGCCTAGGAGCTGTACCACGTAAGTGCCACTAGGGTCTAGCCCCTGCACGCTGATGGCCAAGCGACCAAACTCGGCTTCGTCCTCGGTTTTCTGTTCGTAGCCTACCGAGTCGCAGAGATGTCCATAGATACTCCGTACGGCCGCCGAATCGATTGTGGCACGATAGCGCCCCTTGTAACTGCGTGCGAACTGTAGTATGTGCCTTAGGCCATCTAAGCTATCGACCCGCAACTCGAAAGGAAGAGGGGCAAAGACACCATCCTGCGTTGCCTCCAGACGGATGTGCTCCTTGCGCAGTCCCTTGATAGGGTAGTTACTCGTCAGGATTAGGCTATCACGAGGTGTACCTGCCAACACTCCCGAGGCTCCGCTAAAGGTTAGGGTAAAGGGGTTAGGAGCCTTCTCTCCCTCCTTAAGTTTACGCCTAGTGGTATCATTAGCACGAGCCTTAGGCTTGTAAAAAGTAAGAGTATCGGTCTTCTGACTCAGCTGCATCAGAGAGTCTGTCCGTGGGTAAGTAAGAGCGAAACGTATAGAGTCTGCATGAATAAGGGACTCGTCTCGCAACCAATAGGTTACACTCGTACCTGATAGGCTAGGCATATACAGGCTCTCCGGTTGAGCCGAGGGCTTATCCAGAGAGACCAAGCGTGGAGCACTTGTCTGCCCCTCGATAAAGTCTAGCACTATCCGTAGGCTATCGATACGATTACTGCGCTCCAAGCCCCGTGCCTTGCTGCGAGGAACGAAGTAGCGCAGGACAATGTCGTCGGGACGGTAATAAGTGTGCTGATACGTAACGAGCGAGTCCCGCCAGAGGGTATCTCGCCTTACGATAGAGTCTATACGTATGGTGTCCGTCTTAACGCTATCCAGCTTACTCGTCCGAAACTTATCAGAGAGAAAGGCGAAACCCTCGCTCTGACCATTGTAGCGGTAATTATTGTCATCATCCTTGAGAGCAAAAACACGGTAAACGGAATCCCGCAAGCCTCGCATCGTGAAGCGTCCCATCTTGCTCGTCTTACTAGCGAAAGGGAAAGGCGTAGAGAGCGCTGCGCTGTCAGCCAACCCCTCGGCCCAATAGGCACCTACTACAAGCCCTCCTACTGGCTCTAGTGTCTCGGCATCTAGGACCATACCGCCTAGCTGCATCGTATCTATCTGCGTGCCGGTAGAGAAGGTATAGGCGAAGTTTTCGATAGGATTATCCTCGTTGTTGTCTACTATGGCATCATCGAAGTATATGCTATAGGTTGTCTCAGGGCGCAGACTATCGAGGAGCTTGATATGCACCGCTTTGCCTCCAGCAGTAATCAACGGCTGCTGTATCTGGGGCGGTGATACTATGATTTTATCTTGCTGTGATACCTTGATAAACTCATCGAAGCGTAGCTCTATACGCTGCCCCTGTACCCCTGTAGCACGATGAGCTGGCTTCGCCTCTATAAGGCGAGGCGGGGTCATATCGAAGGGCCCCCCCTCGGGGTTCCCAACATTGGCACAGGCCCATAGAAGAGCCAGGCTCCCCAGTCCCGCTACGATAGTTTTTAGTTTCATCTGTCTATTACTTAGATACCTTCAGGGTTTCGCCTATCTGCACCTTATCCCCCTTGAGCTTATTCCACTTGCGCAGCTCCTCTAGGGTAATATCATAGCGCTTAGCTATGTTGTAGGGTGTATCCCCCTTGCGCACAGTATGTGTCTTCGCTCGGGCAGATTTCTTAGACTCTTCCTTGTCTTTCGTGCGGCTCTTGTCTTTAGCTTCTCGACTCTCGTCTGTACTGCTTCCGGCACGCTCTACTGCAGCCTCCCCGACTATGAGCACATCCCCAGCGCTGATAGCATCTTTACGAAGCCCATTAAGCTCACGCAGCTTGGCCACGCTAGTATTGTAGCGCATAGCTATAGTAATGAGGGACTCTCCACGGCGTACCGTATGCTTGGCTCCACCTGTGCGCTCAGCCGTAATAGGACGAGCCTCCTGCACCTCGTCCTCAGCCTGAGCACGTACCTTGCTAGACTCTGGTGCAGCGTTTTTGCTCGTGCGTTCTACCCTCATACCTGTGCTTGGCTTAGAGACCTTCATCTCGCGCTGCCCTACGATGAGGCTTTCTCCACGCCTTAGGCCACGCTTACCGAGGCCGTTCCAGGCACGGATATCGGCAGCACGCACCCCATACTGACGAGCTAAGGCATCGATAGTCTCACCCTTTTTCACCTTATGATAGGTGTACTGGCGCTCTGTCTGTACGACCTCTCTCTGTGCACGCTCTACAGGGAGGCTATCGACCTTGGCTTTGCCCATCGCTGAGGAGCTCTCTAGCTCAGAGACCCTAGCTTTGGGGCGTTCCTTTAGGCCGACAATGATACGCTGTCCGCGGCGGAGACCTCGGCGCCCGAGAGCGTTCCATTCGCGTATATCTCGGGGACTAACACCATAGCGGCGAGCAATGCTCTCTACAGTTTCGCGGCGCTGCACTCGATGGTAACTATACTGACTATCAGACGAACTGCTGCTCTCGGCATTGGAGGCCAAGCTAAGGCCTCCACCACGAATGCCCTCCTCGACAACACCCACCTCGTGACTAGCGAGGTCCTCGGGTGTGTAGCCCTCTAGCTTGAGAACAGCCTTGAGCGGTAAGCGCAGTAGCTGCCCCTCACTAGACCATGGGATGATGCCCCTACGGTACTGAGGGTTATAAGCTTTGATTTGCTCCACCGAGATGCCCGATAACGAAGCTATCTTGGCGAAAGTCGTCGGCTTAGTAACCTGATAATACTCGGTAGCCAGGGTACGCCCTAGCTCTCTAGGCTGTATACCGTAGTGCTTGTGGTGATACATCGCATAGTAGACCCCGATATAAAGAGGAACGTACTTACGGGTCTCACGAGGCAGATGCGGATAGATCTGCCAGAAAGTCTTAGTACCACCACCAGCACGAGCAATAGCTCTATTGACATTGCCAGCACCGCAATTGTAAGCAGCCATCACCAGCCACCAGTCTTTGTAGATACGGTAGAGCTCCGAGAGCATCTTACATGCAGCCTCGGTGCCCTTGATGGGGTCCATTCGCTCGTCTATCAAGCTATTAACCGTAAGGCCATAGATACGGGCTGTGGGGAGCATAAACTGCCAAAGCCCTGCAGCCCCTGCTGGAGAAATAGCCGTAGGGTTGAGCGAACTCTCTACGATGGTCAGGTACTTCAGCTCTAGAGGTAAACCATGCTTATCCAGCTCCGACTCTATATCGGGGAAGTAGAGGTCTGCCAAGCTAAGCATAGTCGAGAGTAGAGGCCGACGACGGTAGAGATACAGCTCTATACTCTCACGCACTACGGAGTTGTAGCTCAGTCGAATGGCTGAGGGGATTCGGTTCATCATATTGATATAAACAGAATCCGGCACATTGGGTACTGCTACGGCCTGCGCAGCAGCCAGAGGGCCAGCACTACGACGCTCATAACCCTCGTACCAACGCTGCAGCAGTTGCTCTAGCTCGTAGTCCAGTGTCTGGGGGAGCTGTAGCGACTCCTTGGGTAGCGGCGTCGTGGTGAGGTCTGTCTGAGCGACTGCTGTAGCCCCCATAGCAAGGGCGAGCACACAGCTCGCTAGATGTTTTAGTTTTATCATAAATTATTCTGTTGCTCGCCCCTAAGCCAAGAGAGGCGAGTATTTGTTTCTTAGAACGTCAGCTGGCAACCCATACCAAACTGGTAGCGTCCTCCGCCCTGCCCTGGAGCAGAGGGAAGCATAGTGGGAGCTACACGCATCGATAGGTCGGGAGAGATATCGAAGGTAAAAAGCTCAGCATCGACATAGGCATCGAGCATACTGAGCCCATATATACCTATAGCCAGCACGATGGATAAATCTCGGTAGCGACGATAGTAGTCGTTACCTCTTTTGAGCGTAGACTTTAGAGACTCAAACTGTCCGTAGTCCTCGGCCTTCGTCCCCTGAGGTGCGAAAGCCAACCATGCCGTATTCGTAGCTGGGTCAGCACTCATCAGATCCCTATAGGCAGCGTGATACTCGCTGTACATACGCCCGTTGAAGGCAATAAAATAACCACAAGTAGCGAGGCTCCCCCATACGATAGGTAGCTTCCAATACTTGCGGTTGTAGATTTGTCCACCCCCTGGCAGTATCGCCCATAGGAGGGCCTTTCCGCCACGAGGACGCCAGCTCTCGACTGTTTTATTAGCCAAGCGCTTACTTGCCTCTATCTGCATACTATCTGCCAGACTTAGGCTGTGACCAAGCGCTGGTGGTGCCTCTGCATAGGGTGCATCCGTAGTAGGCTCAGTCGTTTCCTGCGCCACCAGCGGTGAGGCAGAGAAGAGCATCAGGAGTAAGACCAGCAAATAGCCGTAGTGCCGTGAAGTCATTGCCAGATATAGCTTAATTATTTTGGATACGCTGTAGCAGGGCGAGCAGACGCTCTAGATCCTCCTCGCTGCGAAAGGGAATGCTGATACTACCCTTGCCCTTGGGATTACACCTTAGGCTTACCCTCGTCCCGAGCACGCTTGCCAAGTGCTGCTCCAGCGCCTTGTATTCGGTAGGGCGTGGTGCTGCTTTCGTGTCGGTACTAGCAGGCTGTGTCGCAGGCTCCTCAGCTCCGCCCTCCTTGATAGCCCGAGCAAGCTCTTCGACCTCACGGACACTGAGTCCCTCACTTATACAAAGCTGATAGAGCTCCATCTGACGCTCGGGGTCCTCGACCTGCAGGAGTGCACGAGCGTGACCCATCTCCAAGAGGCGCTGGCTCAGACCGAGCTGTATCTCAGCAGGCAGGCGTAGTAGGCGTAGATAGTTACTTACATTAGAGCGAGTCTTGCCCACACGCTGAGCTACAGCCTCGTGTGTAGCCCCGGTATGCTCTACTAGAGCTTGATACGCTAGGGCTACCTCTATGGCGTTTAGGTCCTCACGCTGAATATTCTCCACAAGAGCGAGCTCTAGTAGCTCGCTACCCTTAGTCTCACGGATATAGACGGGTACCGCTTGGATACCAGCACGCTGTGCCGCACGGTAGCGACGTTCTCCCGAGATAATCGTGTAGCGTCCCGCCGTAGCAGGCTGTACTGTAATAGGCTGTATTACACCTAAATGTCGGATAGAGGCTGCTAGCTCGTCTAGCGCAGCCTCATCGAAGTGTCGTCGTGGTTGCTCTCCATTGGGCTGTAGGCACTCTAGGGGCAACATAGCTATAGTATCGCTCGCCTCGCCTATCGTGGCGGGCTGTGCGTCGAGGATGCCGAGACCCTCGCCGCCAAGCATAGAGTTTAGTCCTTTGCCTAGTACATTCTTTGTTTTCTTCATCCTAATTCCTTCTTCTCAATAGTTCCTCCGCTAGCTGCAGATGGTTGATAGCCCCTCGGCTGTCAGCATCGTAGAGGAGGGCGGGTAGCCCGTGACTAGGAGCTTCGCCAAGCTTGACATTACGCTGTATCACGGTCTCGAATACGAGGTTGCGGAAGTGGGTCTTCACCTCCTCGTAGATTTGGTTATTGAGCTTCGTACGGCTGTCATACATAGTCATCAAAAATCCCTCAATCTCCAGCTGAGGATTGAGGCGGCTTTTAACGATCTTGATGGTATTCAGAAGCTTGCTGATACCCTCAAGAGCAAAATACTCGCACTGTACAGGGATAATCACCGCATCAGCAGCCACCAGCGAATTGACCGTTATTAGCCCCAGCGAGGGCGAGCAGTCGATGAGTATGTAGTCATACTTATCTACAACGTGGCGCAGTACCCCTTTTAGTACATACTCACGCTCGGCGACCTCCATAAGCTCGATATCAGCACCAGCAAGGTCTATATGAGAGGGCAATACCTCTAGCCCATCAATGGCGGTTTTGACAATAGCTCCCTCAGCCGCCAATCCGGCACAGAGGCACTCGTAGACCGTATGGCCGAGCGCAGAGGTATCGACACCGACACCAGAGGTCGCATTGGCCTGCGGGTCTGTATCTACCAGCAGGACGCGTTGCTCCAATGTCGCTAGTGATGCGGCTAGGTTGATAGCTGTTGTCGTCTTGCCGACCCCTCCCTTTTGATTGGCTATAGCAATAATTCTACCCATATGGTTCACACTTATAATAGCGTACAAAGATACGAAATAGTGCTTAGAGACTGGCAATGGGCTATTCTTGCTTGAGGCTATTGCATAATGCGCCAAGCGCAAGCGAGCCCCGACACTATGCAGTGCCGAGGCTCTCCGATAGAGTGGTCAATGAAGTCTAAGGTGTCAAAATTAAGCCGACACCACTCTACGATATGGGTACTAGGTAAGCCGTAAACTGATAAGCTCTTCGCCTAACTTGTGCAGCGCTTCCTCTATCTTGGCTACTCTTTGCGGTCTAGGCTTGCTCTTGCCCATTATGTAGTGGTGCAGTTGCTTGTCATTGATGTCCGTTAGTCGTGATAGGGCAGGCATCGTAATAATCTTGCCGTAGTGCTTGAGTAGGCTCGCAATATCCTAGTGCGCTACCGCCTTATACTCCCCTGCTAATATGCTAGGTACTTCTTCTGGTGGATATTCCTCTGCTATTATTCGAGCCACTTCTAATGCACTATCAAATGCTTCCTGTGGCGTAACCCCTCCACCCCAAACGCCGTCTACATTCTCTGCATACGAGTCGAAGTGGTCGCTTGTAGCTTCTATCCTAATGATTAGCTTTTCCATATTTACTTTCTACTAAGCAAAGGTGTTGGGGCTATTTAAGCCCCATATCCTTTGCGATTTTCTTTCTTAGACTTTCCCCTATTTCATGCGATCCGTGGTAGGGAACTGGCTTACTTACTCTGTCTCCTTTTTTTGTAGATGTAGTGGCTACCCTTAACCTTAAGGAACGTCCAGCCGTTCGCCTCAATCAATCTGTGAAACTCTTTCGACTTCATTGGAGTAGTACTTATTGCTCGCTTAACTCTGGCATCACAAAGGCAACCAAATAGTTTGATATGTGCAAGCCAAGCACATACGAGGGCGCCCGCATGGACTCTACTCTAGCAACATTCGCCAAAGCTTCCCGTGCAGCTCGCTCTGGCAAAAACCTAGAGCGCCAGAGGACGACCCGAAGCGAGCGCCCCCCACAAGCACATAGGCAAGCAAATGTTCACCTAATAGGCTTCATGTTGAAATTACTTTAAATATAGTCCTACTTGCACCCTCTTAAGTTCCCCTCCCTTCTCGTAGAATAGTTTCATCGGAAGGCTTGTTACCTTTTGCTTGCGAAACCAATCAGCATCCGAGTTTAGGACATAAAAGGAATACTCTTCTGCATCCAAGCCTAGGTCTCGGCTTCTCTGCTCCCAAAGATGACGTTGATCTTGGAACGAAAGGAATACATACTTGACACCACGGCGTTTGTCTGCAGATCGTTTTGATGAGTTCTTCTTAATATCAACAATACATGGCTCACACCAAGTTCCCCACAAGTCAACAACCACGGCGTGTCCCTGTAACTCTGTAAGGACAGCGGACAACGTTGTCTCTTTGCCACCCAAATCAACAAGACTTACCTCACTAGATTTATACTCTGTAGATGATCTGGAATCTCTCCCCTTGAGAGACTCTACGAGGGTACTTGAGGGATATAGTTCTAAATACTGCTTAGCATTTGTATCGAATGTGCTGCGAGGTGCCTGGATGCTCACTAGAGCAAGCAGATTGGATAACGAGTATCGTAAGTATTGGGTAGAGACACCAGCCCCCCTTAGTGCCTGGGCATAGGTGGCAACATCTGCCTGCTCAACAAGCGAGAGACTAGTTTGCGATGCCTGTAGTGTTTCTAGATAAATAGGTATGAAGCCATTCTTGAATGTCGGTGGAGCGGGAGTGTACCGTTTAAGGGTTGGGGCATAATGTGCGAGTATTGTCTCCTGTGCATAGGCATACTCTTTGATAAACTCGATGATTTCTATAGAGGTCTTTTGAGCGATCAGTTCGTCGAGGTAAGAATGCACATAGTCTATTTCTTTTTGAGCCTGATTTAGATACGGTTCGGGGAACGGTGGGGCATCTGCTCTGCTCCAGGCATCTCGTACCTTGATCGGCATCAGAAAGGGAACTTGAAAGCGGAAAGTGCTATAGAAACCCTCGAATTGGACGCTATCGTGGAGTCTCTGATATAGTCTATTGATAGCCTGGTGTTCGTCCTCTTTGCTGTAGCACATTCGACCATCGACACTAAAATCCAAACGATAAGTATTCCCTCGTTTCATCGGATAGTATAGCCATAATTCTCCTGCATTAATGGGGACTTTGAAGATAAATACATCTCGCTTCGTAATAACCTCCACAGTGTCACAGTTAGCCCCTCTTTTAGGGAGCAAAATAAGTTCGCCATCATCATTGAGGTAAGCACCATAGGCGAAATAGCCTGCCGAGATTTGTTTTCCTCCTGCTTGGACGGGATATGTCTCGTTGGGAATATTGTTTACGATTATACGTACTGTATCCGACAAGGGCTTTGTAGCCTCAAGCATCGGATGCCCTTCCAAAGAGAAATAATAGCACAGAGCCATTGATAAGGCAAGCAGACCACCGGTCAAAAATAGGATAGGATGATAATATCTGGACATAAGCAATGGAGACTATGAAACGACCAGTAGATCTCCCCACTGCTCGTTTCCTTCTTGTTTGATTGGGACACACCAAACTAATTACTAAGTTTGGTGTGCAAGATACTTGGGGCGGTTTCTATTGTAGCCAAGATGCCTTGTGGCAACTATCACAGCACCAACGCCCACCACCACTAGCATAGCTCATAGTCTCAGATTTTGAGACCCCAGCGAAAACAAAGCCGTTGCGAGTGATGAATGCACAAGTTCCACTTCCACCAACTATGCCACGCATGCTGGCGAGATCTAGAACCTTAGCTTTAGCCTTAAATGATTTGAAATCCATAATGCTGAAAGTATTAATGTTGAGCCTACTCTGTATGTTTTTCAGCGTCCCCCAGCCAAGCAATAACTTACTACTGTAACTTAAACAAAAAAGCGTGAGGGCTAAGTGTAACCTAAGCGATGCAAATATAAGAAGGAATCTTAAAACGATACACTCCTGACATTTTATTTCTAGAAGTGCACTAATGCGAGGGCGCCCGCAGGGACTCTACTCTAGCAACATTCGCCAAGGCTTCCCGAGTAGCGCGCTCTGGCAGAATCCTAGAGCGCCCAAGAACGACCCGAAGCGAGCGTCCCCCACAAGCACATAGGCAAGCAAATGTTCACCTAATAGGTGGACAAGTGGCCACCTACTAGGTGGACGATCGTTCACCTAGTAGGCGGGCAAAACAGAGATCCTAGACCTAGACAAGGCCAGCAAGTAGCCTCCCCCGCCACCCCCTAGGACACAAAAAAAAGAGTAGCTACTCGCTAAGGAGTAACTACTCTACTATCGTGCGGCAGAAGGGACTCGAACCCCCACGCCTCTCGGCATCAGATCCTAAGTCTGACGTGGCTACCAATTACACCACTGCCGCAACGTGCTATCAAGCGTTTGTTTCTTGATTT
>JAXFXP010000143.1:0-3536 GCA_034091595.1 Porphyromonas sp. | reverse complement strand
GGGCTCTTACTCCCTGTCTCCTTACAGCCCAGAGGAGGTATATATACGCAACTATCTCACTGGGCTGGAGCGTCCAGACCTCGTGCTCAACGTGCTCGATAGTACTAACCTTGAGCGTAATCTGTACCTTACAATACAAATCAAAGAGCTAGGACTACCTGTGGTGGCAGCCCTAAATATGTTTGATGAATTTACAGAGCGCAAAGAGTATCTAAACTACCCTCGTCTCTCTCGTCTGCTCGGTGTACCGATGATTCCTACAGTATGCCGTACAGGGCTCGGCCTACAAGCTCTTTTCTCCGAATTGGTAGAGGTTTGGGAAGGCATCCAGCAGGGAGACGAAACACTGCTCCACCCCGAGACAGGCAAGATACGCCCCCTTACGGTCTACTACGGACACTCAATAGAGCACTCTATCACTACTCTAGTAGAGAAGATACAGCAGCACCTGCTCATCTCCTCCCCCGTAGAGGCAAGGCATATAGCCGTCAAACTAATGGAGCGAGACAGCGAAATTGCCCATCAGCTGATGGATAAATATAGCAAGGGTGCTTTCATTATATCGGCACGCGACTACGAACTTAAGCGCCTATCGGAGGAGCTCGACAACGCAGACACCGAAGAACTGATGACAGATGCCCGCTATGGCTACATCTCTGGAGCTCTCAGAGAGACCTACAAACCTCGACGTAATAGGCTCTCTAGTCTTACGGATCGCATAGACCACTGGGCTACACACCGCTATCTAGGGTTCCCCCTCTTCCTGCTGCTCATGTACCTTATGTTTGAGGCTACCTTTACACTCGGAGCTTACCCTATGGATTGGATAGACTCGGGCGTAGCATGGCTTGGCTCTTGGGTTAGCGAACTAATGAGTGATGGTCCGCTAAAGGATCTTATTGTCGACGGTATTATCGCAGGTGTCGGGGGCGTTATCGTTTTCCTTCCCAATATCCTTATCCTCTATTTCTTCATCTCCATCTTTGAGGACACAGGCTATATGGCACGTGCGGCCTTCATTATGGATAAGCTGATGCATAGTATGGGCTTGCACGGTAAGAGCTTCATACCACTCATTATGGGCTTTGGCTGCAATGTCCCTGCTGTTATGGCTACACGTACTATAGAGAGCCGCAAGAGCCGCATCATCACGATGCTCGTCTTGCCCTTCATGAGCTGTTCGGCACGACTGCCGGTGTACCTCCTACTGGCAGGTGCTCTATTTGCCGAGCAGGCAGGGCTAGTCCTATTCTCGCTCTATATTATTGGGGTAGGTATAGCCATCATCAGCGCTCGTGTGCTAAGGGCTACGCATTTCAAGGGAGAGGACATCCCCTTCGTAATGGAGCTACCGCCCTACCGCATGCCGACCGCCAAGGCCATCCTCCGCCACATGTGGACCCGAGCAGAGCAGTACCTGCACAAGATGGGTACGGTGATCCTACTAGCCTCTGTCCTTATCTGGGGACTGGGCTACTTCCCTCGTCAGGATGAGGCCGAGGCACGTATGCAGGAGCAGATAACACGCATAGAAGCTAATACGCAGCTCAGCGACGAAGTCAAGAACGACTCTATAGCGACCCTAGAGCATATATATAACCAATACCACCAAGAGAACAGCTGGCTCGGACGTATGGGCAAGGCTATAGAGCCTGCCATTGCTCCGCTGGGCTTCGACTGGAAGATGGGCATAAGCCTACTCTCTGGCTTGGGAGCCAAAGAGATTGTAGTCAGTACCCTCGGTGTCATCTATATGGGTGATGGCGATGATAGTGATGAGGCTACTCAGAAACTCAGTCAGCGTATCGCCTCCGAACGCCGCCCCGATGGTAGCCCCAGCTTCACCCCTCTAGTAGGCTATGGCTTTATGCTCTTCGTCCTCATTTACTTCCCCTGTGTAGCTACGATCATCGCTATCGGACGTGAATCAGGCTCATGGCGTTGGGGAGCTTTCAGTATTATATATTCGTGTGGCTTGGCCTGGCTTGTCGCCTTCCTACTACACCAAATAGGCAGTAACTTATGAATTGGCAGTATATCATCGTTGCATTTATAGGCCTCATATGTGTGATCGCTGTAGCTATACGCATCTACCGCCTCTTTTTCCCTAAGGAGCCGATGGATAGCTGTGGAGGTTGCAAGGCCTGTGGAGGCAAAAAATAACATTAGCACACTTATGATACTTCAGAAGATTGTCATCTCCGGCCTCGGAGGCGTAGGCGGCTACTACGGGGCTATGCTCAACGAATATGCCCGTAGTGAAGGGCAAGGACGTGAGATCCACTTCATTGCCCGTGGCGAACATCTAGCCCGTATCGCAGAGCGTGGGTTACACCTTACTACACCCACACGCGAGCTATACACACACCCTAGCACAGTCAGCGATCAGCCTAGCACGGTGGGTGTCGCTGACCTCGTTATCGTAGCGACTAAGAGCTACGACCTAGCGAGCAATATCGCACAGCTCAGGCCTCTCATCGGCGCGCACACAATTGTCCTCCCTCTCCTCAACGGAGCCAACATCAGCGAGCAGATACGCATACTACTCCCTGAGGCTGAGGTTTGGCAGGGCTGCACCTATATCTCAGGGCGTCGTCCTGCCCCTGGCGAAGTATTGCTAGAGTCGGATAGGGAGAGCCTCTACTTTGGTGCAGGGACGAGCGAAGCTACTCCTGCCGAAAAGGAGCTCCTCAACCTAATGCTCTCCGCAGGAATCAATGCCCACAACCCACGAGAGATAAGCCTAGTAATACGCAAAAAGTTTGTGATGATCTCTGCAACGGCTACTGGTACCTCGTACTATGATATGACCGTCGGAGCAGCCCTTAGCCAACACCCCAATGAGATGCGCCAGCTCCTAGAGGAAGTCTGTGCCCTATCAGCGGCCGAAGGCTATGACCTGGGCGAAGACCCCGTAGCTGCTGCCGTTGAGCGTCAGCAAATAATGCCAGCCGATAGTACCAGCTCTATGCACGTGGACTTTATGGCAGGCACTAGCACCGAGCTAGAGAATCTAACGGGCTACGTAGTAGAGCGTGCCACGACTCTTGGGCTAGATGTCCCTACCTACCGTATGATGTACGAGGGGCTTCGCCAGCGCAGCAAAGCCTAGCTTATAGCTACGCAAGGCTCTACAAGGAATGAGTCATCCCCCAACAGTGGCCGATTGGCCGACCGCTGGGGGATGACTCGTTCCCTGCATTGATAGCAAAAAAGAAACGTAGTCAAGCGCATTGTCTTAACTACGTTTCATCGTGGTGGGCCCAATAGGATTCGAACCTATGACCCCCTGCTTGTAAGGCAGGTGCTCTAAACCAGCTGAGCTATAGGCCCTCGATTATCTTTTCACTTGCAAAGGTAATACTTTTCTTTTAATCTGCAATAGCTCCACAAATTTTTCTGCTCGTATAGTGGGTAGAGAGCCTACTAGTAGAGGCCGAATTGGAGCTCATAAATAAAGCCAATCGTGTAACATTTTGTTAAACCACTCATTATTCGTATCTTTGCCCCCGCAATAGGTATCAGACAAGCGGTCA
>JAXFXP010000142.1:0-5927 GCA_034091595.1 Porphyromonas sp. | reverse complement strand
ATGGTAAGCCTAAGCGGCAAAAGCCTACAGCCGAAACGTAATCATATCAATAAGTTCGAGCGAAGCTACCCTGACTATACGTATAGCGAAGTTACAGAGGATAACCTACAGGCATGCCTTGATCTGTCAGCTGCTTGGCTAGACCATAGTGGTGAGACAGATAGTAGCCGCCTAGACGAACAGATGATGATAGAGCGCTGTCTGCGTAATCGCGAATCTCTAGGCCTTCAGACTGGGGTATTAACCGTAGAGGGGCGTGTCGTAGCCTTTAGCTTCGGTAGCCCTATTAATGCCACTACTTTCGGGATACACGCAGAGAAAGCAGACATCAATTACGAAGGGGCTTTCGCCATGATTAATAGAGAGTTTGCTCGTCGCATACCAGAGCAATACACTTATATTAATCGCGAAGAAGACCTTGGACTCGAAGGCTTACGCCGAAGTAAACAAAGCTACAAGCCCGAGTTACTACTCATCAAGGATACAGCCATATTACGTCGTTAGGATTGTCTCTACCTAAAAACCTCTTCGCCCCCTCTGATAGGGCGAAGCATCATCACGGCTAGGCTATGTATTTACTACAGCCTAGCCGTCTCGTATAATATAACTAACTTTGCGTACATTAGTAAAGGCTTAATGAATGAAGCAGTACTTAGACTTATTGCAGTATATCCAGACGCAAGGGAAACCAAAGAGCGACCGCACAGGCACAGGCACTATTAGTACCTTTGGCTATCAGATGCGTTTCGACCTATCTGAGGGATTCCCGATGGTAACGACCAAGCGCCTACATCTACGCAGTATCATCTACGAGCTACTCTGGTTCCTACGTGGTGATACCAACGTAGCCTACCTACAGGAACACGGGGTACGCATCTGGAACGAATGGGCAGATGCAGAGGGTAACCTTGGTCCTGTCTATGGGGCACAGTGGCGCTCATGGCCAGACTATCGGGGTGGGACCGTAGATCAGATCAAGTGGGTCATAGACGAGCTCAAGCGCAATCCTAATAGCCGTCGCCTTATGGTCTCGGCTTGGAATGTAGCACAAATAGATGAGATGGCGCTGGCTCCTTGCCATTGCCTGATGCAGTTCTATGTATCAGAGGGCAGGCTGAGCCTACAGCTGTATCAGCGTAGCGCTGATGTTTTCCTTGGTGTCCCCTTCAACATCGCCTCCTACGCACTACTGCTAATGATGATAGCTCAGGTTACAGGTCTCGAAGTCGGGGAGTTTATCCATAGCTTTGGGGATGTACATATCTACCTCAACCACCTAGAGCAGGTAGCAGAGCAATTGACGCGTAGCCCACGGCCTTTGCCTCGTATGCTAATAAATCCGGCAGTTAAAGATATAGACGCTTTCTGCTACGAAGATTTTACTCTGGTGGACTACGACCCACACCCACATATAGCGGCCACGGTATCGGTATGAGACTATCCATTATAGTAGCTGTAGCACGGGATGGCGCCATTGGCAAGGATAACGACTTATTGTGGCACCTGTCTAGCGACTTGAAGCGCTTCAAGCAGCTTACGAGTGGACATAGTATAGTGATGGGGCGCAAAACTTACGAATCTCTGCCCAACGGTGCACTCCCCAATAGGCGCAACATTGTCGTAAGTAGACATCTGAACGCACTCCCTGGTTGCGAGGTCTGCACTAGTCTAGAGGAAGCCCTGCAGCGCACAGAGGGCGAGCAAGAGGTCTTCGTCATCGGTGGAGGCGAGATATACAGGCAGAGCCTAGCACGAGCAACGGATTTACATATTACTATTGTAGAGGCTGAGTATCCAGAGGCCGATACATTCTTCCCTACTATTGACTGGGCAGATTGGAGCCTACAGCATAGCGAAGTGGTCGCCATAGACGAGCGTAACCCACTAGCCTCTACTTACTATCATTATATACGCAAGAACTAAAACATAATATGCAGAAACCTGGTATTCCCAAAGGAATGAGGGACTTCGGGCCAATAGAGATGGCTCGTCGTAATTACATATTCGACACCATCCGTGCTGTCTACGCCCTATATGGCTACCAACAGATAGAAACGCCTACGATGGAGAACCTCTCCACGCTCATGGGTAAGTACGGCGAAGAGGGAGACAGACTACTCTTCAAGGTATTAGACTCGGGGGATTACCTCCGAGGTATCGACGATAAAGAGCTCCTAGAGCGCAATACCAATCGTTTGGCTGCCCGCTTATGCGAGAAGGGCTTACGCTACGACCTTACAGTGCCATTTGCACGCTATGTAGTGATGCACCGTGAGGAGCTAACTCTCCCCTTCCGTCGCTATCAGATACAGCCCGTATGGCGTGCAGACCGTCCTCAGAAAGGACGCTACCGCGAGTTCTATCAGTGTGATGCTGATGTCATAGGTTCTACTTCGCTTGTCAATGAGGTAGAGCTTATCCAAATCATCAACGAGGTATTCCGTCGCCTTGATATACGTACACGTGTCCTACTAAATAACCGCAAGATACTAGCAGGTATAGCCGAGGTCATCGGCTCCCCAGAGCGCCTTGTGGATATTACCGTAGCCATAGATAAGCTAGACAAAATTGGGCTAGACAAGGTCAAGGAGGAGCTACGTAGCAAAGGCTTCACTGACGAACAGCTAGCACGCCTAGAGCCACTACTGCTACTAGAGGGGAGTAATACAGAGAAGCTGGATAAGCTATCCCAGCTCATAGCAGACAGCCAAGAGGGACAAAAAGGCATCGAGGAGCTACGCTTCGTGCTCAGCTATCTATCGAGCCTCGACCTAACAACCGAAGTGGTCGTGGATCTAAGCTTAGCCAGAGGCTTATCTTACTACACAGGGGCTATCCTAGAGGTAAAAGCGCTAGACGCTAGTATTGGTAGTATCTCGGGCGGTGGTCGCTACGACAACCTCACGGGTATCTTTGGCCTTGATGGTCTCAGCGGTGTAGGTATTTCATTTGGTGCAGACCGTATCTACGATGTACTCGCCGAGCTAGGGAAATTCCCAGAGAGTCTCAACAGTACCACAGAGGTTCTATTCGTCAATTTCGGGCCTCAAGAAGAAGCATATCTAGTACCCGTAGTTGCACGTCTACGTGCTGCAGGTATCCGTACCGAGCTCTTCCCCGAGTCTGCCAAGCTCAAGAAGCAAATGTCCTATGCCAACAACAATGCCATACCCTATGTAGTCCTTGTTGGTGAAGAAGAGCGACTATCAGGAGTATTCACACTCAAGAATATGCAGAGCGGTGAGCAACACAAGCTCACAGAGGCTGAGCTCGTAGCACGCCTCGCACGATAAAAGGATATATAGGTAGAGCTATGGCTTTATTAGATACAATCAATAGCCCCGCAGACCTCAAGCGCCTCTCAGTAGAGCAGCTCCCCGAGCTGTGCAACGAGCTGCGTACGTTCTTGCTACAGTCGCTCTCGGTCAACCCTGGGCATCTGGGCAGTAATCTAGGGGCTGTAGAGCTAACGGTAGCCCTACATTATGTCTATGATACCCCAGAGGACCGTATTGTCTGGGACGTGGGGCATCAGGCATATATACACAAGCTACTGACTGGACGTAGAGATAGCTTCCACACCCTACGCAAAAAGGATGGACTAGCCGGCTTCCCTCACCCTAGCGAGAGTGTGTACGACACTTTCACAGCAGGGCATGCCTCCAACTCCATCAGCGCAGCCCTGGGTATGGCTGTAGCTGCTGAGCGACAGGGTGATGGTAGACGTGTAGTAGCAGTTATTGGTGATGGCTCTATGACGGGTGGAATGGCTTTCGAGGGCTTGAATAATGCATCTTCCTTCGACAATGACCTACTCATTATTCTCAATGACAATAATATGTCTATTGACTGCAATGTCGGTGGCCTCAATAAGTATATGGTGGACCTCCTGACGAGCAGAACTTACAATAATATGCGTCGAGACCTCTATAAGGGTCTGCGCCGCCTACATATTGTACAGGAGGGAGGGCACCGTAAGCTACAAAAAATCAACAATAAGCTCAAAAGCTTCGTCTCTAGGCAGAATACACTCTTTGATAGCTTTAGCCTACGCTACCTGGGCCCTATAGACGGACACGATGTCATACGGCTCGTACAAATACTCAGCGATATCAAATCGCTACAAGGGCCTAAGCTACTGCACCTATCTACGACAAAGGGCAAAGGCTATGAGCCAGCTGAGGCATCCCCTACGATATGGCATGCCCCTGGCAAATTTATTCCAGAGACTGGCGAACGCATTGTAGCAGATAGCTCAGCGCAGCCCCCAAAATTTCAGGACGTATTTGGAGAAACACTCGTAGAGCTCGCCTCTATGGATGCACGCATCGTTGGCATTACCCCTGCTATGCCCTCTGGCTGCTCGATGAACAAGCTAATGGCAGTTTATCCTGACAGAGCTTATGACGTAGGCATTGCCGAAGAACACGCTGTAACCTTCGCCTCAGGGCTAGCCTGCGAAGGGCTTATCCCCTTCTGCAATATTTACTCCAGCTTTATGCAGAGGGCCTATGATCAGCTAATACACGATGTAGCTCTGCAGGGGACGAAGGTCATATTCTGCCTCGATAGAGCTGGCCTAGTCGGTGAGGATGGTGCTACACATCAGGGAGCCTACGACATTGCCTATATGCGTACTATACCGGGGATGGCTATATGCTCACCTATGGATGAGATACAACTACGGCATATGATGTACTCTGCCTACAAAGAATGGCCTCAGACAGTAGCGATTCGCTACCCTCGTGGTAGTGGCTCGGTCGTAGACTGGCGGCAGCCTATGCAACCTGTTCCCTGGGCTAAGGGGCGCATCTTACATCGTGGACATAAGCTGTGCATACTATCTATTGGCCCTATCGGAGTGCCTATAGCTCAGCTTACGGAACGGCTAGCCAGCGAAGGTATTAGCCTCACACATGTCGATATGGTTTTCGCCAAACCCCTAGACGAAGAGCTACTGCACGAGATGGCGCGTACCCATAGTACTTTCCTCTCCGTTGAGGAAGGTACGCTCATGGGCGGTATGGGCTCTGCTATCGGAGACTTCCTACTAGACCACGGCTATGCAGTGCGTCTACGCCGTCTGGGTATCCCCGACAGATTTATCCCGCACGCCACACCTAGCGAACAGCGTGCTATGTGCGGACTCTCAAGCGAACAGATAGAGCAGACCATCAGAGAGCTGCTACGCCCCTAGATATAACAGAGCCATAAAGCTATGCGTATTATAATAGCCGGAGCCGGTGAGGTCGGTGTACATCTGGCCAAGATGCTCAGCCACGAGGAGCAGAATATCGTCCTTATGGACGAAGCCAAGCGCCTCGAGGACCTAAATAGCCTTGAGGCCCTGTTAGTAGCTGGCAATCCTCTACTACAAGAAGACCAAGAGCGTGCCTATGTGCCAGGTGCAGACCTATTCGTGGCAGTAACACCCGACCACGCAACCAACATGATTGCCTGCACCATAGCCAAGCAGATAGGGGCTAAGCACACCATAGCCCGTGTCAATGAACCCGAATATCTAGAAGCTAGCTACAGCGAACTCTGTGCCCGCCTAGGCATAGACCAGACTATCTACCCAGAAGAGCTAGCAGCCGAAGAGATAGCCTCTACAAGCCTTAACCCTTGGGCTCGTCAATATGTAACGCTATTCAACGGGGCCGTCATACTCGTAGGTGTTAAAATTAGAGAGGGGGCCCCCATCATAGGCAAACACCTATACGAGCTAAAAGGAGGCGGAGAAAACGACAGCAAATTCTACCACGTCGTAGCCATAAAACGCGACCTCGAAACGATCATCCCCTCAGGTGCTACCCGTATCGAGCTAAATGACCTTGTATACTTTACTTGTACGGCAGACCAAGTAGACGCTGTACGACGTTTAGCAGGCAAAGCTGCTCCAGAGGTTAAGAAGATGGTAATTATGG
>JAXFXP010000141.1:0-16202 GCA_034091595.1 Porphyromonas sp. | reverse complement strand
TCAGAACCTCGTCACTGCTACATTTTTGGTTGCTACAATTTTTCTGTAGCACTATGTGTAGCAGAATATGACCGAAAGATGATTGTCAAAGGTGGATTTATGCCATCAGGCAATGGGACTATATACAAAGAAAAATCGTTGTAAAACCTTGATTTTACAACGATTATCTTCTATTTGAAGGGCTTTTTGACGACCTTATTGAAGACCATTTGAAACCCTTTGGCGGTATGGACGGGACTCGAACCCGCGACCCCCTGCGTGACAGGCAGGTATTCTAACCAGCTGAACTACCACACCGTTTGGTTGCTTGCTTCTGAGAGGCTTTCCCTCTCGTTTGCAATGCAAAGGTAGTACAAGTTTTCTATTCCTGCAATAGTAGACCGAAAGTTTTTTTCACTCACTACCACTCAAAGACCCACTAACCAACTGAATATCAAACCTAAGAGCACAAAAATATTTTTCGATACCACAGAGCGATATAACTCTAGGGCCTAACAAGCCTAAATAATACCACTACCCCGTGGTGGTCACTCAGGCATAGCTCTGGTCCATCAGTGCGCAAGCGACGATAAGCCATGCGCTCGAGCCCCTCATTATGCAGGATATAATCAATGCGTGGACGTTGCCCCCGAGCTAAACGTCCAAAGTTATGAAAGGTCGCCCCCTGCTCCACATCCCCGGCCTCCTCGACATAGCTATCCAAAAGCATAAGCGACGCACTAGGCTCTAGGAAGGCCTTCAGAACAGCATCTGTAGGCGTGGCATTAAAGTCGCCCAGCACCACCACGGGGCGCCCCTCTGAGAGATGCACAATACTGTCCCGCAGCAAAGCTACCGAAGCACGACGCGCCTGCTGCCCCTCGTGGTCCAGATGAGTATTGAGGACGAATAGCTCTCGCTTAGTATGCCTATCTCGTAGCACAGCCCAAGTGGCAATACGCTCACAGGCCGCATCCCAGCCACGCCGCCCAGCGACATTAGGAGTCTCGCTAAGCCAAAAATAGCCACTGCGCACAAGACGGAAGCGCTTGGCCCGATACCAAATGGGGGCATACTCACCCTCTGCCTTACCATCTAAGCGCCCGACGCCAATCATACGATAGCCTTGCAAACGAACCTTTAGCTCCTCGGCTTGCTGGTGCAGCACCTCCTGCATCCCGATCAGATCTGCCTGCTCTCGGAGTAACACTAAGCCTAGACTATCACGACGGCTTGTCCAGTCATGTGGCTTATCGTTAGGATTGTCATAGCGGATATTGATACTTATGACCCGGTAGGCTTGCAAGTCCTGCCCAACGGCCCTAGATGCCAGCAATAGGATGGCTAATAAGGCATATACTATACGGTCCATACATTTATTCATAACGATATACAAAGTTAATACTCCTAAAGCTTCAGACCGCACAGCCCTGGGGCGCTCGTCCCCACAGATAACATAAGCCCCCGCAAGTCCTAAGACTTACGGGGGCTTATTACATGCTCGATGCTGAGGGCTAGCTCGTGATCACTTTAGTTAGTCAGCCCAGCATGCGCAAGAGAGACGACTAGTACTCGTCAGAAACCGTTAGCTTGGCACGACCCTTAGCACGACGTGCTGCGAGTACGCGACGACCATTAGCTGTAGCCATACGGCTACGGAAGCCGTGCTTGTTCTTTCTCTTGCGGTTCGAAGGCTGGAACGTTCTTTTCATCTTCTTACTTAATATATATATTATTACTAATTCCTAAGGGATGCGACAACGCCTAAGAGCACTATCGGCTGGCAAAGGTACAAAAAAGCCCTTATATAGCCAAATATCTAGCAGACAAACGCTAAATCTGATGGTAGACTTCCTCGAAAGGAAGACGGAAGCGTTCGCCCCAAACACCACGCTCCGTACGATATCCGCAGGATACGATAAGGCTCACCCTAGCACCCGAGGGTAAGCCGAGCAAACGGCGTACCCGATATTCGTCGAAGCCCTCGATGGGACAAGTATCAAGGCGACGCTCTGCCATTGCCAGCATAAAGGTCTGCGCCACGAGGGCACAACTTTTGTGCGTCTGCGTATCTATATCAGACTCTAGCAGATGGCGAGGAATCGGGCGGAAGAGACCGATGAGCTGCGACAGGCCCTCACGCAGAAGACCTGCCAAACCACAGCATCGGGCGTGATAGATGGGCATTATCCGACCGTAGTAGGTTTTATAGCGCTGTTTGCGGTGTTCCCAGCGCTCCTGGGGGCTATTGCGCTCGACATTGCCGAGCTCGAAGTCCAGCACTCGGCGCGCATGCTCACTTGCCAGATCTTCACGCGTTACAAAGACCACTAGCTGGTCTGCTGTACTGACCGCCATTTGGTCAAAACTAGCCTGTGCAATGGAGGCCTTTAGCTGGGGTGAAACAACATGGTAGGCTTCCCATAGCTGGAGGTTTGAGCTGGTAGGTGCCAGCTGGGCCAGCTGCAAGCACTCACGGATGAGAGCTGGGTCAATAGAGCGCTCGTGATCGTAGTAACGTATAGCGCGACGATAGTCTAGGGCTTCTTTTAGGCTCATTGGAGGTTCATTCATCTGCCCATACAACAGCTAGTAGGCACAGATAGTTGCTGAGCGATAGAATAGTATCGGCTCTTAGCGTAGCTCTCTGCCGAATACCCCCACAGGGTATTATAACCACCTATTAGGTGAACAAATGGCGACCTACTAGCTGGCCATTGGTCTGCCTAATAGGTGGCCAGATGGCGATCTACTAGAGGAGCAAACGCCCAGTTATTAGAGGGGACATCCTGTCAAGCGGATACATCGCCATACGGGACTATATCCCTCTGCATCGCGTAGTTTCACTCCTCGAAAAGAGGCTCACAAATACAGGCTATTTTTATACCTTTGTGTTAATATGAATACCTCAACTCAATCCCTGCCCCCTACTGGCAAGCCTACAGAGATCAGCTCCCTGTACATTGTCAAGGCAATCTTTGCATTGTTTGTTGTTGCAATGCACAGCCCTCCTTTCGAAAGTTTCGTTGATAATACCCTCTTTGCCCCCTTTGCTTTGGTAGCAGTACCTATTTTCTATGCAATTACTGGGTATTTTCTGTTTAGCCCCGAGCCACAAACCGTGAAACGACGGTCGCAAAAAATGCTAACCAAGGCTCTTGGACTTACTCTCAGCACCAACCTTCTTTATTTTGGGCTTCACCTTTTCGTTGCACCGAGAGAATACGAATTATCATGGCAAGGTGTTTTAAATTTTCTCGCCTTCGGGACTACAATAGAGGGAGTTCTTTGGTATCTTCTATCTCTTGTCTATGCTCTAGGATTCTATACCCTTATATTTAGCCTTAGACTCGGGCGATACTTAGGGCCCATAGCCGTCATTATGGGTGTCTCGGGCCTCTTGCTCGGAAGATACTCATTTGTACTAGGAGCACCAGGAACAATACTTGTAGATATCAATGCGTTCTCTGTAGCTATACCCTATGTAACCCTTGGGTACTATATCAAAAAACACGAAAAGTGGCTCATGAACTTTCGCTGGGAGTTACCACTACTGTTATTGATCTGCCTAAGTTTTATTGAGGTCTTTGCCTTACGTGGCATGAGTGCCTATTGGGGACGTTTTGCACTTACATTACCACTCGCCCTAGGTATCATATGCTTTGCTATCCAGCACAAAGACTTCGGAACAGGAAGTGCTACCGCTAACTGCGGGAAAAGATACTCAGGCCTGATATACTATTTCCACTATATTGGTATATACGCCTTTCGTTTCATCACCGACTGTGCGCTACACATCGACATCTTTTACCAAGATATGGGCTTTGTTTACATCTTCTTATTTGCCCTCGTATTAGCTATCGCTGTGGATAAAGCCCAAAATACACTAGGATGGAAGATCTTTTAAACCCCCTAACATAACATCTTTTCTAGTCTATATAGTAGAGAGCTTGAAGCCTGCATTCGATACTGTCTAAAACTCGAAAAGTATAAAGAGGAGCACCCATAAACAACAAGCCCCTAATCCTCTCTCGAGGATTAGGGGCTTGTATTATTACTCAGCTGTATTTTTTACCAGCTAGCCTTCTTGACGCCTGGGATAAGACCGGCAGCAGCCATTTCGCGGAACTGAATACGCGAGATGCCGAACTGACGCATAAAACCCTTAGGACGACCCGTCATCGTGCAACGGTTGTGCAGACGAACAGGCAGAGCGTTCTTGGGGAGCTTCTGTAGCTGCTGAGCAGCCTCGTAAGCATCCTCGATAGAGCCAGTGCGCACGATCTCCTTGAGGGCAGCACGCTTGGCAGCAAACTTAGCTACGAGCTTGGCACGCTTCACTTCGCGTGCCTTCATTGATTCCTTTGCCATGTCTATTAAGCCTTCTTAGCGTTCTTGAATGGAAGACCAAACTCCTTGAGGAGTGCGTAGCCTTCTTCGTCTGTCTGTGCGCTCGTTACGAACGTGATGTTCATACCGAGAATCTTCGTGATGCTGTCGAGGTTAATCTCAGGGAAGATAATCTGCTCGCTGATACCGAGGGTATAGTTACCACGACCATCAAGCTTGCTATCGATGCCCTTGAAGTCACGGATACGTGGCAGAGCGATACGTACGAGACGCTCTAGGAACTCGTACATCTGCTCACGACGAAGCGTTACCATCACACCGATAGGCATCTTCTTACGCAGCTTGAAGTTAGAGATGTCCTTCTTAGACACCGTAGCCACAGCCTTCTGACCAGTGATCGCAGAGAGCTCAGAGATAGCTACGTCGATAATCTTCTTATCGGCAGTAGCGAGCTTACCGAGACCCATGTTGATCACGATCTTCTTGAGCACAGGCACCTGCATGCGGCTCTTGTAGCCAAACTGCTCGGTAAGAGCAGGAACGATACGTTCCTTGTATTCGTTCTTTAGACTTGCTGTATTGCTCATTAGTTGTTCTCCTTACGCTTAGAGGGGTTCTTGAAAACACGCACGAGCTTACCAGCTTCGTTGCGTGCACGACCTACACGAGCAGCCTTGCCAGTCTCTGGGTTGATAACCATCAGGTTGGAGATATGGATAGGAGCTTCGCTCTTCTCGATACCACCCTGAGGGTTCTTAGCGCTAGGCTTGGCGTGCTTAGTGATTACGTTCACACCCTTTACGAGGGCACGCTGCTTGTCTACGAGGACCTTCAGCACTTCTGCCTTCACGCCCTTGTCCTTACCAGCGAGGACCAGTACCTGGTCGCCCTTCTTGATATGTAACTTACTCATTACTCTTAATTATGATTAAAGCACTTCTGGCGCTAGTGAAACAATCTTCATATTAGCAGCGCGCAGCTCACGTGCTACAGGGCCGAAGATACGGCTAGCACGCATATCACCAGAGGCGTTTAGGAGTACGCAAGCATTATCGTCGAAGCGGATGTATGAGCCATCAGGACGACGGATCTCCTTCTTCGTACGAACGATGATTGCCTTCGAAACGCTACCCTTCTTGACATCGCTGGCAGGGATAGTGCTCTTGATTGAAACTACGATAACATCACCTACAGAAGCATAGCGACGGCGTGTACCACCGAGTACACGGATACATAGGGCTTCCTTAGCACCGCTGTTATCAGCTACTACTAGTCTTGACTCTTGCTGTATCATATTACTTTGCTCTCTCGATAATTGTTACTAGTCTCCATCTCTTGGTACGGCTGAGCGGACGAGTCTCCATGATACGTACAGTATCACCGATCTGGCACTCGTTCTTCTCGTCGTGTGCATGGTACTTCTTCGTCTTATTCACGAACTTACCATAGATAGGGTGCTTTTCCTTCCACTTCACGGCAACGGTGATGGTCTTGTCCATCTTGTTGCTAGAAACAACACCTACGCGTTCTTTTCTTAGTCTTCTCTGTTCCATGGGTAACCCTATTAGTTGTTGCCCGCAAGCTCACGCTCACGGAGGATAGTCTTGATCTGGGCGATCGTGCGACGCTCAGTGCGTAGCGCAGCTGCATTGTCTACAGGAGACACAGCGTGGTCGATGCACTTCTTGTTGTAAGCAGCCACATCTGCTGCCAGACGCTCCTGCAGCTCGGCCGTAGATAGAGCCTTCAGTGCCTTACGTGCTTCTAGTTGCTTCATTGACTTCTTACTTAGTTAGCGTTAGACATATCGTAGTCGCGACGAACGACGAACTTAGTTACCACAGGTAGCTTCTGAGCCGCTAGACGAAGAGCCTCCTTGGCGATCTCATAAGAAACCCCCTCGATCTCGAAGAGCATACGTCCTGGCGTTACGTTGGCTACGAAGCCTTCGGGAGCACCCTTACCCTTACCCATTCGGACGTCGGCTGGCTTCTTGGTGATAGGCTTATCTGGGAAGATACGCACCCACACCTGCCCCTGACGCTGCATGTAACGCGTTACCGCGATACGTGCAGCCTCGATCTGGCGGCCGGTGATCCAGCGAGTACCCAGAGACTTGATGCCGAAAGAGCCGAAGGCGAGCTGATTACCGCGCATAGCATTGCCCTTAGCACGGCCCTTCTGGACTCTTCTAAACTTTGTTTTTCTTGGTTGTAACATCTCTGTTTACGTTGAATTTTAATTAGCGATTGCCACCTCTTCTCTTACCACCACGGTTGCCACGTCCGCCATCGCGACGTGCACCTTCGCGCTGAGGAGCCTTAGGCTGTGCGAAGTTGGGAGCTAGGTCACGCTTGCCGTAAACCTCACCCTTACAAATCCACACCTTGATACCTAGGATCCCTACCTTAGTCAAGGCCTCGGCAGTAGCGTAATCGATGTCTGCACGGAGTGTGTGCAGCGGAGTACGCCCCTCCTTGTACATCTCGCTACGGGCAATTTCTGCACCGTTGAGACGTCCCGAAACCTGAACCTTGATACCCTCTGCACCACCACGCATTGCTCCGGCGATAGCCATCTTCACTGCACGGCGGTAGGCAATCTTGCCCTCGAGCTGGCGAGCGATATTGTCCGCTACGATAGCAGCGTCAATCTCGGGCTTGCGCACCTCGAAGATATTGATCTGAACATCCTTGTTCGTGATCTTCTTGAGCTCTTCCTTGAGCGTATCTACGTCCTGGCCACCCTTGCCGATAACGACACCTGGGCGAGCCGTGCAGATCGTGATCGTAACGAGCTTAAGAGCGCGCTCGATAACGATGCGAGATACGCTAGCATTAGCTAGACGAACTTTCAGATAGGCACGTAGGCGATAGTCCTCGAGGAGCTTCTCGCTATACTTGTTGCCACCATACCAGTTTGAGTCCCATCCACGGATGTAACCCAGACGATTGCTTATTGGATTAGTCTTCTGTCCCATCTGCTTGCTTAGTTTTTAGTGTCCACGAAAATCGTTACGTGATTTGAACGCTTGCGAATTCTGTATCCACGACCTTGTGGAGCAGGACGCATACGCTTGAGAGTAGCAGCACCATCCACGAAGATACGTGTGATGAATAGCTCGCCATCCTCTGCGGTGCGACCATTCTTCTGTTCCCAGTTGGCGATAGCCGAGCGGAGGAGCTTCTCTACACGTGCTGCAGCTTCCTTGTTCGAAAACTTGAGCACACCCAGAGCACGGCTCACCTCCATACCACGCACCATATCAGCTACGAGGCGCATCTTGCGAGGCGACGTAGGTACGTTGCGTAGAGAGGCGAAGTACTCGTTCTGACGAGCCTCCTTGCGAGCATCGGCTGAAAGTCTTTTTCTATTACCCATTTCTCTTAATATCTAACTATTAAAATCTGAAGTTAAACTCCAGCCGATTACTTCTTCTTGTTACCACCATGACCACGGAAGGTACGCGTTGGTGAGAATTCACCGAGCTTGTGCCCTACCATGTTCTCCGTAACGAATACGGGGATAAACTTGTTACCATTGTGCACTGCAATAGTGTGCCCTACAAAGTCAGGGCTAATCATTGAGGCACGAGCCCACGTCTTGATGACAGCCTTCTTACCAGACTCATTCATCGCCAAGACCTTCTTCTCAAGCTTGAGATTGATATATGGACCTTTCTTAAGTGAACGACTCATAAATACGTTGTTTTATCAGATTACTTCTTACGTCTCTCGATGATGTACTTAGAAGAATGCTTCTTCGGAGCACGTGTCTTAAGACCCTTAGTATAGATACCCTTACGGCTACGTGGGTGTCCCCCTGAGGCACGCCCTTCACCACCACCCATTGGGTGGTCTACTGGGTTCATAACCACACCACGGTTACGTGGGCGGCGACCTAGCCAGCGGCTACGACCAGCCTTACCACTACGCTCTAGAGCGTGCTCTTCGTTGCTTACGCTACCGATAGTAGCCTTACAAGCAGAGAGGATACGGCGTGTTTCGCCTGATGGCATCTTGATAACAACGTAAGTACCTTCACGAGAGGTTAGCTGAGCAAAAGCACCAGCCGAACGTACCATCTTGGCACCCTGACCAGGGCGCAGCTCGATGTTGTGGATAATGGTACCAACGGGGATGTTAGCTAGTGGGAGGCAGTTACCTACTTCGGGAGCTGCTTCTGCACCACTCATCACGGTCTGACCTACCTCTAGACCCTTAGGAGCTAGCATATAGGCCTTAGCACCGTCAGCGTAGTAAAGCAGAGCGATACGAGCCGTACGGTTTGGGTCGTACTCGATGCTCTTAACTGTAGCTGGGATGCCGTCCTTGGTTCTCTTGAAGTCGATAAAGCGGTACTTCTGCTTGTGACCACCGCCGATATAGCGCATAGTCATCTTACCGGTGTTGTTACGACCACCAGTCTTACGCTTACCTACTACTAGAGACTTCTCTGGTGCGCTTGCCGTGATCGTATCGAAGGCACCAATAATCTTATGTCTCTGACCCGGTGTTGTGGGCTTGAGTTTACGTATTGCCATTGTTCTGTTTAGATGTTAGCGTAAAAGTCGATCACCTGACCTTCTGCAAGCGTTACGACAGCCTTCTTGAAAGCTGCTACCTTACCACGTAGTAGACCACTCTTGGTGTAGCGCGCCTTGCGCTTACCATCGTAGTTCATCGTGTTTACGCTTACTACCTTTACATTGTACATAGCCTCTACGGCGTTCTTAATCTCGATCTTGTTGGCATCGGGAGCCACACGGAATGTATAACGGTTGCTAAACTTCTCAGTATCCTTAGAAGTCTTCTCCGTGATAACAGGCTTAATGATAATTCTCATTGCTTTGTCCTCCTATTATTACGCCTTAAACAATTCGTTGACTACTGCTACAGCGTCCTCCGTGAGAACGAGCTTACGGCAGTTGAGCACTGCGTAAGTGTTCAGCTGGCGAGCGTTAGCCACGCTAGCAGCTGGGAGGTTACGTGCAGAGAGTGCAACGTTGGCACTTACCTCGGCAGCTACGAAGAGCGCCTTTACACCATCTAGACCGAGAGCCTTGGTTAGCTCTACGAAGTTCTTTGTCTTGGGTGCCTCGAAGTCGAAGTTCTCTACAACTACGATTTCGCCTGCTGCAGCACGGCTAGATAGCGCGCTACGACGGGCTAGACCCTTGAGCTTCTTATTGAGCTTGAAGCTATAGCTACGTGGGGTAGGACCGAATACACGACCACCACCTACGAGCAGAGGTGAGTTGATATCACCACGACGGGCACCACCGCCACCCTTCTGACGGATGAGCTTACGTGTACTACCCGAGATTTCGCTACGCTCCTTAGACTTGTGAGTGCCCTGACGCTGGTTGGCTAGGTACTGCTTCACATCGAGGTAAACAGCGTGCTCCTTGGGCTCGATGCCGAAGACAGCATCGTCAAGAACGATCTTACGACCTGTGTCCTGACCCTTGATATTATATACGCTTAGTTCCATTTACTTTTCGATTACAACGATTGAACCCTTTGCTCCTGGCACACTACCCTTGATAAGAAGGAGGTTGTGCTCGGGCATTACCTTAATTACTTCGAGGTTCTGAACGGTTACACGCTCATTACCTGTCTGACCAGCCATACGGGTACCCTTGAACACCTTAGCAGGATACGAACACGCACCTACAGAACCGGGGGCACGAAGGCGGTTGTGCTGACCGTGGGTAGCCTGACCTACACCACCGAAACCATGGCGCTTAACAACACCCTGGAATCCCTTACCCTTGCTGGTACCTACTACGTCTACGAAGACAGTATCAGCAAAAAGGTTTACGTCAATCACATCACCTAGATTGTACTGACTACAATCAAAACCCTTGAACTCGGCCAAGTGTCTCTTGGGGCTCACACCAGCCTTGGCAAAGTGGCCCTGTAGAGGCTTCGACGTGTGCTTCTCCTTTGCATCAGAGAAACCGAGCTGAAGCGCTTCGTAGCCATCCTTCTCCAAGGTCTTAATCTGCGTAACCACGCAAGGACCTACTTCAATAACAGTGCATGGTAGATTCTTACCCTCGGCACTGAAGACGGAAGTCATTCCGACTTTCTTTCCTAATAAACCTGGCATTTCAATTTTTAATTATTATGCTCACACTTTGATTTCAACCTCTACACCGCTAGGAAGCTCCAGCTTCATTAGCGCATCTACAGTCTCTGCTGTAGAGTTGTGGATGTCGATGAGTCTCTTATGAGCGTTTAGCTCAAACTGCTCACGAGACTTCTTGTTTACGAATGTTGAACGGTTAACCGTAAAGATACGCTTGTGCGTGGGGAGTGGAATTGGTCCACTCACCACAGCACCAGTAGCCTTCACAGTCTTTACGATCTTCTCCGCAGACTTGTCTACGAGGCTGTGATCGTAAGATTTCAACTTGATTCTGATCTTTTGGCTCATATTTATACTTAGTGATACTACTTGATTAGGTCTACGCGGCCTCCTACTTCCTCTAGCACCTGACGAGCGATAGAGTTAGATACCTCTGCATAGTGGCTAAACTCCATTGAGCTAGTAGCACGACCCGAAGTAATCGTACGTAGCTGCGTTACATAGCCAAACATCTCTGCAAGGGGCACCTTAGCCTTAACGATAACGGCACCGCTGGGGCTAGTCTCCTGACCCTCTACCTGACCACGACGCTTGTTGAGGTCACCGATAACGTTACCCATATTTTCCTCTGGTGTTACTACCTCGAGCTTCATGATTGGCTCTAGGAGTACAGGACCAGCCTGGGCCGAAGCGTTCTTGAAAGCCTGGAGGGCTGCCACCTCAAACGAGAGCTGGTCAGAGTCCACTGGGTGGAACGAACCGTCCATCAGCGTTACCTTAAGCTTGTCTACTGCGTAGCCTGCGAGCACACCATTAGCCATAGCCTTCTGGAAGCCCTTCTGTACAGAGGGGATGAATTCCTTAGGAACGTTACCACCCTTTACTTCGTCTACGAACTGTAGGCCTTCACCCTGGAAGTCGGCATCTACAGGCTCTACACGTACGATGATATCAGCGAACTTACCACGACCACCAGTCTGCTTCTTGTACACCTCACGTAGCTCTACAGAGCGTGTGATAGCTTCCTTGTAGCTAACCTGAGGACGACCCTGGTTACACTCAACCTTAAACTCGCGCTTTAGACGGTCGATAATGATCTCCAGGTGGAGCTCACCCATACCGCTGATAACTGTCTGACCTGTCTCTTCGTTGGTCTGTACACGGAACGTTGGGTCTTCCTCAGCAAGCTTCTGTAGACCTACGCTCATCTTGTCCATATCCTTCTGAGTCTTAGGCTCTACTGCGATACCGATAACGGGATCTGGGAAGTCCATAGACTCGAGTGTGATGGGGTGGTTTTCGTCGCAGAGCGTATCACCAGTGCGGATATCCTTGAAACCAACACCTGCACCGATATCACCACAGCCGATAACCTCCATTGGGTTCTGCTTATTAGAGTGCATCTGGAAGAGGCGCGAGATACGCTCCTTCTTGTCGCTACGTGAGTTGTACACGTACGAGCCAGCATGCAGCTCACCAGCATATACACGGAAGAAGCATAGACGACCTACGTATGGGTCGGTAGCAATCTTGAATGCAAGAGCCGTTAGTGGAGACTCTGGGCTTACTTCGCGTGTGATCTTAACCTCGCTGTCGCGTGGGTCTGTACCCTCTACAACAGGCGTGTCCATTGGGCTTGGGAGATAAGCCGTTACAGCGTCGAGCAGTGTCTGTACACCCTTATTCTTGAACGAAGAACCACAAAGCATTGGGAAGATCTTCATATCGATCGTACCCTTACGGATAGCTGTGCGGATTTCTTCCTCAGTGATGGTAGATGGGTCATCGAAGTACTTCTCCATGAGTACATCGTCGCAATCTGCTAGAGCCTCTAGCATCTTGTCGCGCCACTCCTCGGCCTCAGCCTGTAGATCAGCTGGGATATCTACGGTCGTGTAGTTAGCACCCATAGACTCGTCGTCCCAGTAGAGGGCCTTCATCGTTACGAGGTCTACTACACCACGGAAAGTTTCTTCCTGACCTACGGGGATCTGGATAGGACATGGGTTAGCACCGAGAACGGCCTTCACCTGACGTACTACCTCGAAGAAGTTAGCACCAGAGCGGTCCATCTTGTTTACGTAGCAGATACGTGGTACCTTGTACTTGTCAGCCTGACGCCATACAGTCTCACTCTGTGGCTGTACACCACCTACCGAGCAGAATGTAGCTACAGCACCGTCAAGTACGCGGAGCGAACGCTCTACCTCTACAGTAAAGTCTACGTGTCCTGGGGTGTCGATGAGGTTAATCTTGTACTTCGTGCCTGCGTAGTTCCAGAAAGTAGTCGTAGCAGCCGAAGTAATCGTGATGCCGCGCTCCTGCTCCTGCTCCATCCAGTCCATAGTAGCACCACCATCGTGTACCTCCCCAATCTTGTGGGTTAGACCAGTGTAGAATAGAATACGCTCAGAAGTAGTCGTCTTACCGGCATCGATGTGGGCCATGATACCGATATTACGGGTCAGTTCGAGATGTTTATTGTCTGCCATAACGCGCTATGTATTAGAAACGGAAGTGTGCGAATGCGCGGTTAGCCTCTGCCATGCGGTGCATATCTTCCTTACGCTTGAAGGCACCACCCTGACTGTTGAATGCATCCATAATTTCAGCTGCGAGCTTATCAGCCATCGTCTTACCGCCACGTTTACGGGCGAAGAGGATGAGGTTTTTCATGCTGATAGACTCCTTACGTGATGCACGGATTTCTGTAGGAACCTGGTAGGTAGCACCACCGATACGGCGGCTCTTTACCTCTACCTGTGGAGTGATGTTATCAAGAGCAGCCTTCCATAGGTCGAGAGCGCTCTGCTCTTCGTTCTGCTTCTTGCCCTCCACAATCTTTAGGGCTGTGTAGAAAATATCGAAGGCAATACCCTTCTTGCCATCGTACATAAGGTGATTAACGAACTTAGTCACCTTAACATCTCCAAATACGGGATCAGGTAGTACCTGTCTCTTTTTTGGCTTTGCTTTTCTCATTGTCTGTTTTCTTCGTTTTGTCGAATTGGTTGTTTTGCCTAAATGTCTTCAACGCCCCGCTGGGCATTTACTCAACCTGTTTTAGCCTATCCAACGAACTCAAAACTGGTTTCAAATTCTTTCTTTTTGCCGAGCCCTGTCCTCGGCTGGGAGGGTCTTACCCTCGCTGGTTAGTAGCACTCCGCTAGTCTCGTCTAGCTAGCTCTACTGGGTTTGTCTAGTCCCTCGGAGGGTCGCCCACTCCTTATTATATATAGGACTACTTCTTCTTACCCTTAGCAGGAGCTGCTGCCTGACCTGGCTTAGGACGCTTAGCACCGTACTTACTACGACGCTGTGTACGGCCGTTTACGCCAGCAGTATCGAGCGTACCACGAACGATGTGATAGCGCACACCTGGAAGGTCCTTCACACGACCACCACGCACGAGCACGATGCTGTGCTCCTGTAGGTTGTGTCCTTCACCTGGGATGTAAGCATTCACTTCCTTCGAGTTTGTAAGGCGCACACGAGCTACCTTACGCATTGCAGAGTTAGGCTTCTTAGGCGTAGTCGTGTACACACGCACACAAACGCCACGACGCTGAGGACATGAATCTAGAGCTGGGCTCTTACCCTTCTCTACGATTACCTCGCGGCCCTTTCTAACCAATTGTTGAATTGTAGGCATCTTTTACTGTTAATCTATTTATATTTAGCTATTTAACTTCTGGATAGGTATAGAGTAGACGCTACTACTCCACACTAATTGCTGCAAAGATACAGCTTTTTATCGAAACCACAAGCACTTACGAGAGAGAAAGTAGTGAGCGGTAGCCAGTGGGCAGTGGGCAGTGGGCAGTGATCGGTGGCTAGTGGGCAGTGGGCGGTGGGCAGTGGGCGGTGGGCGGTGGGCGGTGGGCGGGCTCAAGCCCGCCATACTAGCGCTAGTATTCCTAGTGAGACTAGGACAACTAGGGACACTAGACCTAGCCTAGACCAGCCACTGACCACCGCCCACTAGCCACTGACCACCAGCCACTATTTTTTTAGTATCTTTGCCACATATAATCAATAAAGAAAGCAATAGAAAAACAAACATGGCAAGTACAGCAGACTTCCGCAACGGTATGTGCCTCGACATTGATGGGCAATACTTCTTCATCGTCGAATTCCTACACGTTAAGCCTGGCAAGGGGCCAGCTTTCGTACGCACCAAGCTCAAGAACGTAGCCACTGGCCGCGTAATCGACAAGACTTGGAACTCGGGCGTTAAGATCGAGGAAGTACGTATCGAGCGTCGTCCCTACCAATTCCTATACAAGGACGAGATGGGGCTCAACTTTATGCATCCTGAGACTTTCGAACAGATTACTATCGCTGAGGCGCTCATTGATGGCGTTCAGTTCCTCAAGGATGGCGATATGGTAGAGGCCATGGTACATGCTGAGAGCGAAACCGTCCTCACCTGCGAACTGCCAGCACACGTAACGCTACGTGTTACCTATACTGAGCCAGGCCTCAAGGGCGATACGGCCACCAACACCCTCAAGCCCGCTACTCTAGAGACAGGCGCTGAGGTACGCGTACCCCTCTTCATCACTGAGGGTGAGCTCATCGAGGTGGATACCCGAGACGGCTCTTACCTAGGCCGCGTCAAGGAGGCATAAGGCACTGAGAAACCTCATACCCCATAAAAGCGACACCCCCAGAGCACAGATAGATGCTCTGGGGGTGTCGCTTTTATGGGGCGTCCTTTTAGCCTAGGTAAGCCTTCAGAGGGTCGCAGTTCGCTGTGGTGCGTAGGCGACGGATAGACTTCTCCTTAATCTGGCGCACACGCTCACGCGTAAGACCAAACTTCTCCCCGATCTCCTCTAGGGTCATCGCCTGAGGCGTACCAATACCGAAGAAGCACTTCACGATATCGGCCTCACGCTCAGAGAGCTGAGAGAGTACTCGCTCGATTTCGAGCCCGAGAGACTCATGCAGCAGACTACGGTCCGTGCTAGGCCCGTCATCATGCGTTAGCACGTCTATTAGGCTGTTATCCTCACCCTCCTGGAAGGGGGCATCTACAGAGATATGACGCCCTGATACCTTGAGCGTATCTGAGATCTTGGACTCATCGATGCCGAGAATCTCGGCAAGCTCTGCAGGCGAAGGGCGACGCTCGTTTTCCTGCTCAAACTTAGCCAATGCCTTCTGTATCTTATTGAGCGTACCTACCTGATTGAGCGGTAGGCGCACTATACGGCTCTGCTCTGCGAGCGCCTGCAGGATAGACTGACGTATCCACCACACAGCGTACGAGATAAACTTGAAGCCACGTGTCTCATCAAACTTCTCAGCCGCTTTGATTAGACCGAGGTTGCCCTCATTAATCAAGTCGGGAAGGCTTAGTCCCTGATTCTGATACTGCTTAGCCACCGATACCACGAAGCGCAAATTGGCACGAGTCAGCTTATCTAGGGCACGACGATCGCCACGACGAATGGCCTGTGCCAGCTCTACCTCTTCCTCGATGCTGATAAGCTCCTCGCGACCGATTTCCTGTAGATAACGGTCCAGCGAAGCGCTCTCGCGATTCGTAATCGACTTAGAAATTTTAAGTTGTCTCATCTCCTTATACTATTATCCTGATTGTGTACTTGACTAACAGACGACGAGGTCTAATTGTTTGAATAAGCGCACAAAGATACAAAATAGTGGGCACTAGTGGCTGGTGGTTAGTAAACAGTCAGGGCAACCGCATCAAATTCTGAGAAGCTTTCTGAGGTATTCTGGATTCATCGCCGCCTTAAACATTCTCTTCTTCA
>JAXFXP010000140.1:0-17681 GCA_034091595.1 Porphyromonas sp. | reverse complement strand
GTGGTAGCCAGAGATAGAGATCGAGTTGAACTTAGGCATATTCTGCGACGTATATTCGAAGATGTCAGCGATGATACGCATCGAGAATTCGGGTGGGTAGATATATGTGTTACGCACCATGAACTCCTTGAGGATGTCGTTCTGGATAGTACCAGCCATTTCCTCTAGCTTAGCACCCTGCTCTAGACCTGCGTTGATGTAGAAAGCCATCACAGGTAGCACGGCTCCGTTCATCGTCATTGATACAGACATCTTATTGAGAGGTATCCCGTCGAAGAGCACCTTCATGTCCTCTAGCGAACAGATAGATACCCCAGCCTTACCTACGTCACCTACCACACGGTCGTGGTCTGCGTCGTATCCGCGGTGTGTAGCCAGGTCGAAGGCCACTGATAGACCCTTCTGACCAGAGGCTAGGTTACGGCGATAGAAGGCGTTAGACTCCTCAGCCGTAGAGAAACCTGCGTACTGACGGATCGTCCAGGGGCGCATAGCATACATACCGCTATAAGGACCACGTAGGAATGGGGGGAGACCTGAGGCATACTCTAGGTGCTCCATACCCTCTAGGTCGGCAGCCGTATAGACGGGCTTCACGAGGATTTGCTCGGGCGTACGCCATAGAGAGTCGTTGCTCTGTGTAGCTGCCCATGCTGCAGCATCGCTCTTGGCAAAGCCTGCAGACTTGATGTCGATGTTTTTATATTGTGGTTTCATCTTACCTTCTATCTATTAGTTAATGCCAAGTACTTGGTTAAAGCCGCGGAGCGTCTCTAGTACATTGCTCTTCACGTTGATGAAGTTGGTGATACCTACAGCCTTGAGGTCATCAGTGCAAGCAGGAGCACCAGCTACTACAAACTGGGCACGGCCATCGAGGTACTTGTATGCCTCTGGTGCAAAGTCTGCATATTCGTCGTCGCTAGAGCAGAGGACGATGATATCTGCACTCTGAGCCAGCGCTGCGTCTACACCCTCCTGCACAGTCTGGAAGCCGAGGTTGTCGATAACCTTGTAACCAGCACAAGCGAAGAAGTTAGACGAGAACTGAGAGCGAGCTAGACGCATCGCAAGATTACCTATTGTGAGCATAAATACCTTCACTTCCTTGCCGCTACGCTCGGTAGCTAGGCGGAGTGCCTCGAAGTCGCTAGCACCACGTGAGAAGTCGAGCGTCTCGATAGTCGCTTCGCCACAACCACAACTGTGAGGAGCCGTATCCTCTACCTTAATCTTGCCAGCGGCTACCTCTGTGAAGTTGGGGAATTGGTTCGTTCCGAGGAAGATTTCCTTACGAGCAGCTACATCTGCATGACGCTTAGTGTTGCTCGCATTGACTGCCTTCTGAACAGAACCTGCCTCTACAGCGGCTGCAAAGCCACCCTCTTCCTCCACGGCTAGGAATAGCTTCCAAGCTTCGTTGGCGATAGAGTTGGTCAGGTACTCGATATAGTACGAGCCAGCAGCAGGGTCTATAACCTTATCGAAGTGTGATTCTTCCTTGAGAAGGAGCTGCTGATTGCGTGCGATGCGTTCTGAGAAGTCGTCAGACTCCTGATAAGTTACATCGAAAGGCTGTACTGTCAGAGAGTCTACACCACCGAGAGAGGCACTCATAGCCTCAGTCTGTGTACGCAGGAGGTTTACATGTGCGTCGAAGATAGTCTTATTCCAGGTAGAGGTAACGGCCTGCTGGTGGATTTTAGCAGCCTCACCACGGAACTGCTCACCGTGAGCACCTACGATCTCAGCCCACAGCCAACGAGCGGCACGGAACTTAGCAATCTCCATGAAGTAGTTAGACCCTACACCAAAGACGAACTTAATACGACTCGTAACTTCCTCCACACTGTAGCCAGCCTCTACAAGCTTGTCAAGCAGCTCGGCTCCCCAAGCGAGGGCGTAGCCTAGCTCCTGGTAAATGAAAGCACCTGCATTATTGAGGTTAAGGGCATTAACAGTCAGAACACGGAAGCCAGGTAGAGGCTTGATAGCCTCTAGGATAGCTTTGCAAGACTCTACCCACTGTGGGTTAGAGATACCACGGACGAGTTGCTTCTTGAATGGGTCGTAACCGATAGATCCCTTGCAGGCTGCGAGGTTAGCACCTGTTTCCTTGTAGTAGGCAGCCAGCACCTCGGCGAGCTGAGTAGTTACAGATACGCAGCAAGTGAAGTTGAGCTCTACGGCCTCTGGGAAGATGCCTTTGAGGAGTGTGCGGATGCTCTCAATGTTGATCTGTGTCTTCTTGAGCTTGAAGCCGATAGAAGTGATACCTTTACCTAGGATATCAAGCGCCTTAGCGTTGGCTGCAGCGAGGTCATTGACATTGATGTCCTGGCGTACGAGCCACTCGTTATCCATACGGGTGCTACGTACATAGGGGTACTCTGCAGGTAGAACGTGGGGAGTAGTTAGTCCCTCTAGGTCTTCCTGACGATAGAATGGATTTACATTGAAGCCCTCGTTGGTGCGCCATACGAGCTTCTTAGCGAAGTCTGCGCCTTTCAAGTCGGCTGTAATCTTGTCCATCCACTCCTGCGTAGACACAGGAGTAAATTCGGTCAGTAGCCTTTCCTTCTGGTTTGCCATATTCTATGATAATTTAGTGAATGTTATCTAGCTATTTGTCTGTGGAGTCAGCTGTCTGGATATAGCCCCTCCTTAGTACATCGCAAAGGTAATAAATAGTCTGAATAAACACTATATATTACGAGATATTTTTCCTTAATAGATGGGTGCTGGTGCTGAGACTCTAGCTCTTAGTGCTACGTCGCCGTGGGCAGGGAACTCTCGTTTAGAGGGTCATAGTGTTGGGGCTATCCGAGCGAACACCCCAAAGAAATCGAGGGTGGGCTATATCTTACAACGGTTGTAAGACGCACCTTACATAGTATGTAAAGTCGATCTTACACCGTATGTAAGATCTTCTCTGCTTATTAGTCAAAGCTTCGTTTGAGCAATAAGAAGCACAGCATCAGACTGGGCAATGACCCAGTGGCTGATGCTGTGCTTCTAAACTATTGTATATGGAGTGATGCCGCTACAAATTCATCTGTTCCTTGGTAGATAGCATACCGCAGGCCGCACTAATATCTTCACCTCGGCTAGTGCGGATAGTCGTAGTGTAGCCAAGGCGCTCAAGGCGATTTTTGAAGGCCTCCATACGCTCTCTAGTCGTTGGGCGTAGAGGCACGTTAGGGATTTGATGGAAGGGTATGAGGTTTAGACGGCAAGGGATGCCACGCAGGATGCGGGCTAACTCCTCGGCATGCTCCATGCTGTCGTTGAGGTTATCGAAGACAATGTACTCGAATGACACACGACGCTGGCCCGAGAAGTCGTACTGCCTAATGATATCGAGGACATCTAATATTGAGAGCCCGTTTTCGGCGGGCATTATCTCTGTGCGTCCCTCAGGGAATGGGTTGTGTAGGCTGACTGCCAGGTGGCAGGTTGTCTCTCTTAGGAAGCGCTCTAGACCCTTACGCACACCTACGGTAGAGAGGGTTACGCGTTTGGGACTCCAGGCTAGTCCCCACGGAGAGGTAACTACAGCGATGGTACGCATTACTTGCTCCACGTTATCGAGAGGCTCACCCATACCCATAAATACGATATTGGTGAGCTTTTCGGCTTCTTCTACGGAGAGTATTTGATTGACAATTTCACCAGCTGGGAGGTGCCCTTTGAAGCCCTGCTTGCCCGTCATGCAGAAGAGGCAGTTCATCTTGCAGCCTACCTGCGAAGAGATACAGAGTGTGTGTCTGTCGTCATCGGGGATATATACAGCCTCGATAAGGCCACCCGAGGCGACCTGAAACAGATACTTGCGTGTGCCGTCTACAGAGAGTTGGCTGGTGATGGGCTTTACACGCCCTACCGTATATTCGGCCGCTAGACGCTCTCTGTTGGCTTTGGATATGTTGCTCATCTCCTCGATGTCAGTAACACGCTTGTGGTACAGCCATTCGGCGAGCTGTCGGCCCGTAAACTTTGGCATCCCGAGGGCTAGCGCTAGCTCTGTGAGCTCCTCTAGCGAGCGTCCTAGGAGTATCTTCTTAGACTCTGTATTCATTTCTTCCGTTATCAAATTCTATTACTTAACCACTCCGCCTTCCCTTTGGTTTAATTTCGTCCTGTATATGTCAGTAAGAGAGTCTTAGTCTGAGGACTATAGGGTAATGGTCGCTGTAGCCTCCCATGTAATGAGGGCCACCGTAGGTGCGATAGGGGGCGGGATAGCCTGCTACCACATCCTTACCTCCGAGGAAAGAGGCATAGTAGTTGCGTGCCGAGCCTGAGATATACTGCGTATGGCTACTATGGACGAGGAGGCTCTGCGAGAGGATGAAGTGGTCGAGTTGGGACCAACTACGCTGATACACGTAGCTACCACGTGGTGCGTGGCGCTTATTGTGTCGCTCTACGGCAGGGTGCATCATAGCATATAGGCTAAGGTGAGGGCTGAGCAGATCCTCGTGGGCGGGCAGATGATGTAGTGCACCTAGCTCTTGTTTGATGGCGGGCTCGTGTGCTTCCTCGTTGAGGTCGCCCATGAGTGCAAAGTGTGTGCTACTGCGTCCTGTAGCATCTAGCTGAGCGTATATACTATCACACTGCTGTCTGATGAGGCGGGCCACATCACGTCGGTAGGGCTCGGTGGCTTTGGCACCCTCACGTCGGCTTGGCCAGTGGGCTGCCCACACATAGAGGATGTCGTCATTGGGGAGGCGTAGCTTTAGCTCTAGGAGGTTACGGCTCCTACGCTCTGGGTCTAGTGAGAATTGTACTTGATGCTCCCACCTCCCCTCTATGCTAAAGTGATCAGGAAGGTAGAGTAGGGCTACATCAATACCTCTGGGGTCTGGGCTGCTTGTGATCTCGTATCGGTAGCCTTTGCGTCCTAGAGCGGTATGTCTCAGGAGGTCATCCAGCACAGTGCGGTTCTCTACCTCCACGAGGCAGACGAGAGCAGGCCAATGTTTACCACCGACACGAGATATGACGCGCGCTAGTTGCTCTAGCTTGTGATAGTAGCGATACTTGGTCCAGTGTTTGCTTCCCTCTGGGGTAAACTCATCATCGTCTGTGTCTGGGTCATTGATGGTATCGAAAAGATTCTCTACGTTGTAGCTCATCAAGGTCATACTATCGATGGGCTTGCTGTGGGGCGCGTGCTGTCTGCTGGGCATAGCGAGAACTGTCAGGAGGATAAACAATGAACAGATAATAAGGCCGTAGCGCATAATCAGTGGCGATTAACTCTTGCTTCGTCTGTTGTCTTATAAGCGAGGAGGTGCTAAGCACAGGATGATATCCCGGCATAGCACCTCCCGACGTTTGTGTTAGGGAGCTGTAGTCAGCTCCTAGTGTGTCTTTAGAGGTTAGGGTTTACGCTCTTCCAGTCAGCGATAGCAGGTATTACGCCCATGGCGATTACCTCGTCACGCATCTTCACTAGGTGTGCATAGCTAGCCTTGAGGGCTGCGATTTCTTCCTCGGTGCCGTTAATCTTATCGGTGTAGCGTACGCCATTCTTGTCGATGACGGTCTCCATACCCATTACTACGTTGTCTAGACCGGGCATAGATACGAAGCAACCTGCAGGCCAGTGGAATTCCTTACCACCCATAGCAGCAGCAATCATTTCGATAGAGACATATGCTGGGCTCTGGAACGATGAGCGACCACGTAGCTTGATAATGTTGGCACCACCCTGAGTAACACGGGTCTTGAGGGCAGCCCATTCTTCGTTTGTAAGCTTGTCTGTACCAATAAGCTCGGTAAGGGGCTTACCTGCTACAGTGGCAGTGCTAGCGAAGACAGCCATAGCTTCACCGTGGCCGCCATAGGTGCGGGCACCCTGTACCTCGCTCTGTAGCACGCCGAAGTGCTTGGCGAGCTCGCTCTGTAGACGTGTAGAGTCTAGTGCTGCGAGTGTCGTTACTTGGCTAGGCTTGAGGCCTGAGTGGACAAGTGCTACGAGACCTGTAATATCTGCAGGGTTGAAGATGATTACCAGGTGCTTGAGGTCTGGGGCATAGGCCTTGATGTCCTTACCTAGCTGAGCTGCAATCTCGCAGTTACCTTTGAGGAGGTCCTCACGTGTCATGCCGTCCTTACGAGGAGCACCACCAGAAGAAACGACATACTTAGCACCTGTTAGGGCTTCCTTGATGTCGTTGGTGAAGGTGAGGTTGAGGCCCTCGAAACCACAGTGGCGGATTTCTTCGGCTACTCCCTCTAGGCCCTGTAGAAATGGGTCGTAGAGGCAGATGTTTGGCGTTAGGTGCATCATAGCCGCTGTCTGGGCCATGTTTGAGCCAATCATACCACCAGCACCTACGATGGTAAGTTTGTCTTGAGATAGGAAATTCATAACCTACTATTTATTTAGGAATAATGTAACTGTCGTCCTGTCCCTCGGCATCAGTACGCTCGGGGGCTTGTCTAAGTATCGTGGCTTAGACAGAGCAAATATACACTTTTTTCCGTAAATGCGCTCAGACGAAGAAAAAGTCCCTAGACCTACCTTGCAGACAGGTCTAGGGGCGGGGGATTGCTGGGGATACTAATACTCGCTAGTAAGCATTCTCAGCTTTGTAATGCTTGCGCAGGCGTGTCAATTCGGCATGGAGCTCTTTCTGTATCTTGGCATACTTAGGGTTGCCGTATAGGTTTGTTAATTCTTTTGGGTCTTGTTTGAGGTCGTAGAGCTCCCAAAACTCATCCTTGCCATAGAAATGTATGAGCTTATACTCCTTGGTACGCACTCCATAGTGTCGGCGTACGTTGTGCTCGCCAGGATGCTCGTAAAAGTGGTAGTATAGACTCTGGCGCTCCCATGGCTTCTGGAGTTTTTTGCCCGTGAGTAGTGGAGCTATAGAGACCCCCTGCATATCCTCGGGGACCTTGATGCCTGCGAGATCTAGGAAGGTAGGGGCATAGTCGATGTTTTGCACCAGTTCAGTAACATCGCCACGCTTTTTTAGCCAGTTGGGTAGGTGCATCACCAGTGGTGTACGCATAGAGATATCGTACATAAATCTCTTGTCGAACCACCCATTCTCGCCCATATAGAAGCCCTGGTCGCTCGTATATACTATGAGGGTATTGTCTAGTAGGTCGTGTTTGCGCAGATAGTCTAGCAGGCGACCGATGTTCCTATCTAGGCTCTCGATAACCTTGGCATAGTCCCTCATATAGCGCTGATACTTCCATTCGGCCAGTTCTTTGCCTTGTGGAGGATTGGCCCAGAAGCGACGCGATATAGGAGCATAGAGGCTGTCGTACTTGGCTCGCTCCTCTGGCCGAAGGCGTGGGTACACGTCGTTGGCATACCAAGTAGATAAACCCTTGACCTCGGGGGCTCCCTGCAGCATTTTGAGGTCGTATATCATATCCATATCTCTACTGATACGCATCTCTGCGTCGGCAGCGGCTTTACGCCCCTCGTAGTTGTCGTAGAATGTATCGGGTAGTGGGAAGGTGCGGTCCTCGTATTTATTAATATCTACTGTATCGGCCATCCAGATACGGTGGGCGGCCTTGTGATGTACGAAGAGGGCGAAGGGCTTTTTCTTGTCTCGTTGCTCCAGCCAATCAATACTTTTATCTGTGATGATATTAGTAACGTATCCACGATGTTGCTCACGTTTCATGCCTCCCTTGCCATCTGGCACTAGGAAGGTTGGGTCGAAGTAGTCCCCTTGCCCAGGTAGGATATCCCAATGGTCAAAGCCCTGTGGTACGCCCTCTAGGTGGATCTTACCTATGAGCGCAGTTTGGTAGCCGTTGGCTCGGAATACCTTAGGCATCGTGGGCTGGTCCTGATTAAACTGTGATGAATGCTCATTGTTCCGCTTGCCATTGAGGTGGCTGTGCTTCCCTGTGAGCATGCAGGCACGGCTAGGGCCCGAGAGCGAGTTAGCCACGAAGCTCTCGGTGAAGCGCACCCCGTGCTGTGCTAGAGCATCTATATTTGGTGTGTTTACGAAACGTTTGTCGTAGGCGCTAACGAACTGATAAGAGTGGTCATCGCTCATGATATAGACGATGTTTAGTGGCTTGTGGCTCTGCGCCATAGCCGCTGCGCTCGTCGCTAGGCCGAGGACGGTAAGGATTTGCTTATTCATAGGTGTCATCATATGTCCGTTATTGGGTGATAATAAGAGTCTGTAGCACAAATATAGCAAATATAAGCAGAACTGTAGCGCTTTTAGAAATCTAAACGCTTGTATCTGCGGCGTACTTCGGACATAGAGATTAATTCTTGGAAGTGCCACCACTCTTTATCATAAGCACGCATGCCCGCTGTGCGCATTACTTGCTGCAGTAGCAGACGATTGGTCTTGACCTCAGGGGCAAAGCGCCCAGACTTGATATAGCTGTCTTCTTGTCCGAGGTGCGCCTCGGGACCGAAGTAGTCGAAGGCTGTACCCATGTCTAATGGCTTCCCCTTTTCATCGACAATTGTTAGGTCCACGGCTACCCCGTAGTTGTGCCGCCCTCCACGAGTCGCAGGGGCGACATAGATACGTTGTGGCGTACCAGCTACGCGGGCATACATACGCTGCTGCACGCTCATAGGGCGAGCCCCGTCGTAGATCAGCAGGGCGTAGCCTGGGTGCAGCCTGCTGAGCTCGGCCTGTGCTCTAGCCACACGACGTGCGAAGCCTTGCTCCAGATAGCAGGTGTTGAGAGCTCCGTACATATCCTCCCCGATGAAGTTATCTTTAGTCGAGTATTTGAGGTCTACTCGTATGCGCTTATCTAGGCTACGAATATCTATGAGCCCATGATCAAGCATCAGTTTGTCGATATCTTGAGCTGAGAGTGGGCTAAAAACTAAAGCTAGGGCTATCCCTACCAAGTATAAAGCTTTCATTAGTCTAGGTCTACTACTGTGATACCAGCCCCACCGAGTTGTACATGTTCGTCTGCGAAGCGACGTACTCCGGGCACACTGCCGAGATACTCTCGTATGGCCTGCTTGAGCGCACCGGTACCCGTGCCGTGCAGGATGCGTACTCGCCCAATACCCAGCTGTAGAGCATCGTCTATGAAGTAGCGTACGGCATCGACCCCCTCGCCTACGCGCATACCTCTGAGGTCTATGTCTTGTCGGAAGGTCAAGCGTTTATCGTGTATTTGGTCAATCACAGACTTGGCGCCACTCTTGGGACTAGAGCTACTTAGGCTCTTGCTCTTGCGGACTTCGTCAGTGCTTACGGGGCGTAATTGCTCTAGCTTGACATTCATTTTGATGATGCCTACAGCGATAGTGGCTTCGTCTCCACGTAGCTCTATAATCTCAGCAATAGTTTTCTGCGTATCGAGTCGGACCTTATCACCGATGGCGAAGCTATGGCCACGACTCTCGGTATGCTCTATACGCCTATCTATACCACGGAAGTGCTGTACTACGGTAGCCTCGTTGGCTTTTGCCGATTCGCCACGTGCTTTGCGTTCGCGCCGGCGCAGTAGCTTCTCCACCTCACGCTGGGCACGCTCTCTGGCCTTGTCATCTTGTATCTCTTCGGTGGCGAGCTCCTCTTGGTAGGCTCTGAGACTCTGGCGTATCCCTAGAGTCCGCTCACGTTCGGCTTCAGCTTCGCGTATCTCCTTAATGGCACGTTCTATACGGCCACCAGCCTCCTGTACTATACGCTGAGCTTCCTGCTTGGCTTCTGAGAGGATTTCTCGGCGCAGACGCTCAGTCTCCTCAGCCTCCTTGCTGTAGCGTTCGGCTGCCTCTTGTAGACGTTTCTCTTCCTTGCGAATGTTTTGGCGTTTACTCTCCCAGTAGCGCTTATCACGGACAATATCCTGTAGGTACTTATCCATATCGATATACTCACTACCGACGATGTCACTGGCTACTTTTATCAAATCTTCGGGGAGGCCTATTTTGCGAGCTATTTCGATGGCGAAGGAGCTCCCTGGGCGCCCGATAGACAGACGGAAGAGGGGGCGCATCTCGTGGCGGTCGTAGAGCATAGCTCCATTGACGAGCCCTGGGGTATCCTCTGCGAAGGTTTTGAGGTTTTGGTAGTGCGTGGTGATGACACCATAAGCTCCGGCCTCATTGAATCGAGCTAGTAGGGCCTGGGCAATGGCTCCCCCTATAGTAGGCTCTGTACCGCCCCCAAACTCATCTATGAGGATTAGGGTTTGTCCGTCGGCATAACGCTCGAAGTGTTTCATATTGGTTAGATGAGAGCTATAGGTGCTGAGGTCGTCTTCGAGGCTTTGTTCATCGCCTATATCAATGAAAAAACGAGTGAATATACCGACTCTGGAGCTCTCTAGCATAGGCACCGGTAGGCCACACTGTAGCATATACTGTAGCAGACCGACGCTTTTGAGGCATACAGACTTACCGCCTGCGTTAGGACCACTGATGATGAGCATACGGCCCTCGTCCTCACTGAGTCGGATATCTAGAGGGACAACACTGCGTCCCTGAGCAGCTAGTGTGCGCATAAGTAGAGGATGCTTGGCACCGTACCACTCTAGGGTGGTGGTGGGGCTAAGCTCTGGGCTAATAGCCTCGTGCGTCTGTGCCCAGCGCCCTTTGGCTACCAAGGCATCGGTATAGGCTATAGTATCGTAGGCACGTAGCAGGTGACTGATATTGGGGCGGAGCTTACTGGATACTTCGCTTAGGATGCGCACAATCTCACGACGCTCTTCGCCCTCTAGCTCTCGGATGCGGTTATTTGCCTCCACCATCTCCACTGGCTCGATGAATACAGTTTTGCCTGTAGCACTTTCGTCGTGGACGATACCCTTGATACGCCTTTTATGCTGAGGCTGTACGGGTATTACGAGCCTACCGTCACGGATGCTTGGTTGTATATCCGACTCTATCCACCCCTCACTACGGGCTGTACGCATAATGCGCCCGAGGATGCCCGAGAGGCTACGCTCCGTCTCGCGCAGCTCACGGCGGATACGCAGTAGCTCTTTGGTCGCAGTATCCTTGATGTGTCCCTCTAGGTCGAGGAGCTGATGCAGGTTTTGCTCTATCTTGGGGAAGATAGGTGTGTCGGTATAGAGTGCGCTGATATGTGGATAGACGAAGCTTAGACTCTCGTCCTCTGCGCTACCAATGCTTGTCGTCTCCCTAAAGAATTTTACGAGTGCGTGTAGTGTAGCCAGCATATCCCGTAGTTCTACAAGCTCTTCTTCCTCTAGGTAGGTACGTTCGGGGCGGATACGTATAAGGCTCTGGCGGCAGTCTACGAGTGCTAGGCTGGGGAGGCTGTGGGCACTACTGAGGAGGGCAAGCACCTCACGGGTTTCGCTAAGCCAGCGCTGTAGTATCTCGTAGTCGTAGGTTGCCTCTATGTCTTGGATAACGCTTTGCCCTAGAGTACTAGCGCAGTAGCCGAGTAGCTCCTCACGTATTGTGCCGAAGCCTATTTTATATTCGAAATTATGAGGATATAATTCGGGTTTATTCATTGTCTTGTATTATCTAAGGGGCAAAGATACGACTATTGGGATTATTGCATAGCGGGCCCCTCGGCCTTATCCTCAGAGGGGCTAGAGCTTGTGTATCTACTGATGTACGACCATAGACTCATTGCTGCACGAGCATACACTCGTTGCTGCCCTTCTGGATGCTGCCCTCCGAGGCCTGCTGCGCTATGGCGACCTATAGAGAGGGCTTATGCCGTGATAGAGGCATAAGCCCTGTGCTTAGGTGTGTAGGTATCGCAGTATTCATTACCTTTGTTACATAACAAACGACAAAACATATAGAGAACAATGTCCCTAACCCCCCACAACTATGCTGCACACGGGCATACACCTCTCGTTACGGGTGCTATGCGTCTGGGCGATTTGGTTTGTCAGAACTATCAGTTACTGCTGATCACGACACGCTACGGTATCCCGCTCGGCTTCGGAGAGCGTACGATAAGCCAGTGCTGTACAGAGTACGGAGTCGATGAGCATACTTTGCTGCTTATTATCAACCTTACAGTCGGGCACTACAGCGTCCTGAGTCCCACTCAGCTCCGACAGATCAATCTGGATGCCTTGATTGCTTATCTGAGTAACTCACACTCCTATTTCCTTGATTTCCGTTTGCCTGAACTCAGACATCGCCTGCTCTCAGCGATATCCAATTGTCCTGCAGAGCTGAATACGATGATAAAGCGATTCTTCGATGAATATGTAGAGGAGGTGCGCAAGCATATGAACTACGAGGATAAGGTCGTTTTCCCTTATGCCCGCAACCTAGCCGCAGGACAGCCTGACCCAGGCTACAGCATCTCCATTTTTATGAAGAAGCACGACCATATCGAGGTGAAGATTACCGAGCTGAAGAACTTGTTGATACGTTACTTTCCTACCAGTGGAGGCTATGAGTTTAGTAACGTGCTCAATGATATCTTCTCTAGCGAGTATGAGTTGGCAGCGCACAATCTGATAGAGGACGACATATTCGTCCCCTATATAGAGATGCTAGAGCGGGAGCGATAGAGAGAGTTAAGCCTTCGGATTATGACAACCACAATACGCATCGCCATCGCAGAGCCTAGCCCCATTATCCGTTTGGGGCTAGAGGCTCAGCTCAAGAAGCTACCACGTTGCAAAGCCCTTGTTACTTTCGTGGGTGATGATCTCAAACGTGAGCTTACAGACGCTCTAGCACTCGTGAGCGCTGACATATTTATTCTTAATCCCTTGCTCTGTGGGTTACGCCCGCGGACTTTACTCCCGCAGGGCTCAGAGGCTAAAGTCGTAGCCCTAAGCTACGGGACCACCGACGAGGCATTACTAAAGGGCTATGATGCTGTGCTACCGATAACGAGCAGTACGCAGCAATTATCAGCACTGATAGATAAGTTTGTAGATGCCGAGGAGGATAAGGCTGTGGTCTCTCAGGACCTGACGAGTAGGGAGCGCGAGATACTAGTCTGTGTAGTAAAGGGTATGACGAACAAGCAAATAGCGGAGCAGCTTTTCCTCTCTCAGCATACAGTTATTACGCATAGACGAAATATCGGGCAGAAGCTCAATATCAAGAGTCCTAGTGCCCTGACACTCTATGCTATGATGCATAACCTGATACAGTCTTCGGACATTAATATGCACGGCAAAAGATAGACATCTAGGCTGCGGCAGATACTCATTATTAATTTATAGAACAATACAGAATAGATTATGAATAGACTATGTGAGCTCTTGGGTATCAAGTACCCGATCATCTCTGGTGGTATGGTATGGTGTAGCGGCTGGCGCCTAGCCTCAGCCGTGAGCGAGGCTGGGGGGCTTGGGCTAATAGGCGCAGGCTCTATGCATCCCGAGACGCTACGTGAGCATATCCAGAAGTGCAAGGCTGCTACGGATAAACCCTTTGGGGTAAATGTACCTATGCTCTACCCCGAGCTAGATACCATTATTGATATCATTATCGAGGAGCAGGTACCTGTAGTGGTGACATCTGCAGGTAACCCCAAGACCTATACAGCGAGGCTGAAAGCGGCAGGTTGTAAGGTGATGCACGTGGTGGCTAGTAGTAAGTTTGCGCTAAAGAGCCAGGAAGCAGGTGTAGATGCGGTAATTGCAGAGGGCTTTGAGGCTGGAGGACATAACGGCCGTGAGGAGACAACGACCATGTGCCTCATCCCCAGTGTTGTGCGTAGCGTAACGATCCCTGTTGTAGCTGCTGGAGGTATCTCGCAGGGCGATAGTATGGCTGCTGCACTAGCACTAGGTGCTGAGGGTGTTCAGCTGGGGACACGCTTCGCCCTAACGCGCGAGAGTAGCGCTAGCGATGAGTTCAAACAACTGTGTCGTGCTACGGGCGAGGGAGGGACGATGCTCTCTCTCAAAGCAATAAGCCCTACACGTCTATTGAAGAATGAATTTTATCAGCAAGTTGCCGAGGCAGAGGCTCGTGGGGCTAGCGTAGAGGCACTACGAGAGCTGCAGGGCAGAGGGCGTGCTAAGCGTGGTATCTTCGAGGGAGATCTCGCAGAGGGGATGCTAGAGATTGGCCAGTGCGTATCTCTTACAAATGCAGAGGAGAGCGTGGCTGATGTTTTCGAGGAGCTACTCTCAGGTTATAGAACGGCAGTAGCCAAGCTCGCTGACTTTTAGTATTGTATAAGAATTGCTATATTTGCGAGCGATTAAGCTAAATATAACAGAATAACTATGTACTGGACACTAGAATTGGCGTCTAAGCTAGAGGACGCTCCATGGCCTGCGACACGCGAAGAGCTTATAGACTATGCAGCTCGCTCGGGAGCTCCGCTTGAGGTAATCGAGAACCTACAAGAGATGGAAGATGAAGGCGAATTGTACGAGTCTATCGAGGATATCTGGCCAGATTATCCGAGCAAGGAAGATTTCTTCTTTGACGAAGAAGAGTACTAAACCATAAGGGTATCATACTAAGACCTCTCACCTAGGGTATATGCTCTAGGTAAGAGGTCTTATCTGTTTAGCTATAGCACATGAAGAGAAAGAATTCCCTCCACATAGTAGCATCGGCCGTACTTTTAGTGGTGCTAATTGGCTGTGCTACTAGGCATCGTACGGAGCTGAGAGACCTCTATGGCACGACACGCCTAAGTACCTGGCACGAACCTGCGCCAGAGGGTATGCTACGTATCCCCCGTGGCTCTATTACGATGGGTACAGATAGCCTCGATAGTATATGGGGGATGCCCCGCATATCTCGGACGGTGAGTGTAGAGTCTTTTTGGATGGATAGGCACGAGGTTACGAATGCCGAATATCGGCGCTTTGTCTACTATGTGCGAGACTCGATACTACGCGAGCGTTTAGCAGACCCCGCCTATGGTGGCGATGAGCGCTATAAGCGTTATGAGGATAAAGCTGGAGAGCCTATCACACCTGTACTGGACTGGTCTGTACCACTGCCACGAGAGCAGCGTGCCACAGAGGAGGAGCTTAAAGCAATAAACAGTCTCTATTACACCAACCCTATTACGGGGGAGCGTCGTCTCGATGCACGGCAGTTGCTCTACCGTTATGAGCAATACGACCATCTAGCGGCAGCGCGCTACGAGCATCTATTGCGCCCCAAGCTGCGTAATGAGGCCTGGCATACTCAGCCTGATTTGCCGATGATTACCAAGGACACTGCCTACATAGAGCCTGGGGGGCGGGTCGTACGCCGTCAGGTAACACGTCGCCTCAGCAGTGCCTACGATTTCGTTAATACCTATATCGTGGCCATCCATCCAGACGAAGAGGTCTGGACGACCGACTGGCCCGAGGCTAATAATGCTATCTATCAGCGTCGCTACTTCTTGCACCCCGCCTACGATCGTTATCCTGTAGTGGGGGTAACTTGGGAACAAGCTACGGCCTACTGTGCTTGGCGTACAGCACGCTTTATGCAGGATAATAAGATCCCTGAGGGACAAATAGTAGAGCCCTATCGACTACCGACAGAGGCGGAGTACGAGTACGCAGCTAGAGCTGGTAATAATCAGCAGTACTATCCCTGGAGTGCAGAGGGTATGCTCGATAGCGAAGATTGTCTCTGTGGCAACTTTATGCCTGCTGTGGGGAACTACACAGCGGATAAGCATCTGATTACTGCTCCCGTTGCAAGCTATGCCCCCAATGCTTACGGCCTCTACGACCTAGGGGGGAATGTAGCGGAGTGGACGAGCTCGTCCTGGGCGCTATCGGCCCTGCAGGGGCGAGATGGTATCAACCCTGAGCAGGAGCATTCGGCAGACCAAGCTGGTCTGTATAGCATGGCACGCAAGGTCGTCAAGGGAGGTTCTTGGAAGGATATCGCCAAGTACGTACGTGCCAATAGCCGTGCCATGGAGTACCAAGACCGCCCTCGTAGCTACATTGGCTTCCGCTGTGTCCGCTCCGTAGTAATCCCATAATAAATAATGCAAGACAATATGCCCCAAGAGCACCACTACACGCCCCTAGAACAATGGTTGCTTAGTGCCAACGGTAAACGTACCCTCAATAGACTTTACTCCTGGGGGGCTGCTTTCGTAATCCTGGGAGCTTTATTTAAGTTTCTAGAGTGGCCCTATGCTAACCTTATACTATTTCTAAGCCTCTCGACGGAAATATTAGTTTTTTTTATTTCGGGCTTTGAGCCACAGTCAGTACCCCCATCCTCAGAAACGAAAGATAGGGAGGCTATGCCCACTAGTGCGATGATGCAATCTAGCGAAGCCTACAGAGAAGAGATGCAACGCTTAGCAAAGAGCGTGGCAGAGCTACAGCGCGAGCATGAGCAAATGCTACACAACCTTGCCGAGCTCAACCGTGTCTACAAGGGTATGCTGGAGGCTATGGGCAAGCAAAATCCCAGAGGCGAAAACGATTAAGCTATCGGAGTAGTGATGCAGGGGAATAGTAAGCGTCAGAAGATGATTAACCTGATGTATATCGTCTTAATAGCCTTGATGGGCTTGGGGGTACATCGGGAGTCTAAGCAAAAAGAGACGATAGTACCCTCTGAGGGGGAGTCTAAAGGCGTGCCTGTATCCACTGAGCTTGAGCCAGTAGCTCCAGAGCCTCACCAGCTACGCGCAGTCAGCATCCCCGAGCAATCAACCGTGCTCCTAGGAGATACCTATAGGGCTAATATTGCTCTAGTGCAGGCCGATACAAGTGTTATGGAGGTCTATCTAGATGGGAAACCTCAGCCTCTAGAGGAGGCTAACTATAGTGTACGGACTAGCCGTGCTGGGGTGTATAGCTATAGGGGCTACATACTGCGCTCGACTACGGATGGTGGGTCTGTACGCTATCCTTTCGAGGGGCAGTACCAGGTCCTAGAGCCCTCGCTGGTAGTAGCTCCACGTTTACCGCGAGTCCTCTATGCTGGGATAGACAATGCCCTAGATATATCTGTTGCCGGGGTAGAGGCTAGTCGCTTACGAGTGGAGATGACTGGTGGCAGTATCCGCTATTATCAGGGAAATTGGCTAGCAAAGCCACATAAGCGAGAGGGGGAGGTACAGCTTAGTATCTATAGACAGACCTCTTGTGGGGAAAGTATTATGGTCGGGCAGCAATCGCTACGTGTACGTCCTCTGCCTCCACCTAGCCCTTATATTGCCTTGGGCGAGGGCCGTAGATTTAGAGGAGGTACGATTGCACGCAATACGCTCCTAGCCTCGGGAGGTGTGAGGGCCGCCGTAGATGATGGTATCTTGGATCTGGAGTATCGAGTCGAAAGCTTTCAGACCGTGGCTTTCGATGGTTTGGGTAATGCTATCCCAGAGGTATCTATTGGGGCAAGCTTTTCCGAGCGTCAAGTACGTCAGATACAGAGCTACACGAGGGGGAAACGACTTTATATATCAGAGATAAAAGCACGGGCTGATGATGGTGTATTGCATAGCTTGCCCACACTCGAATTAATTATAAACTAGTAGATGATAACGAAAAGGATATACGGCCTAGTCATCGCCTTAGGTTTGGCTTCCTCGAGCTTGGCAGCTCAGGATGCTACGATTACAAAGGGACGCCGAGAGGCGAAGCCGCTAGTGGCTATTACCCAGAAGGCGGTGCCTAGTGGTGCACGAAGACTAGAGCGTGAGTACTTCACTTGGCAGCGTACGGTCTATCGTCAGATAGATTTACAGCATGAGCAGAACCTAACTTTAGCTTATCATGACAAAGCGCAGGGTTCTATGGGCTAT
>JAXFXP010000139.1:0-4024 GCA_034091595.1 Porphyromonas sp. | reverse complement strand
CCGTGTAGTTTCGCAGCGTAGCAAGGCGGGGGATATCGACCTCATACGCTTCGCTGGTATTGAGGACAAGGATGCTGCCGAGCGCCTTACGGGCAGAGCGATATGGCTATCCCGCAACTACCTAGACGAGGCTGAGCTAAGCGATGATCCTTACGATTATAGCCGCTACGAGGGCTTCGAGGTATATAACGATGCTGACGAAGCCTACATCGGCAGAGTTACAGAGGTTGATGACAGCACCCTCAACACACTATTATATATAGAGCGCCCCGATGGCGAGGAACTTATCCTGCCCATTGCCGATGACCTATTCGTCGGCTACAACGACGAAGATCGCCTTTTGATGCTGCGCATCCCCGAGGGACTACTCGATGATAGCGCCGAGATAGTAAACTAGCTGGCATTACCTCTCCAAGCAAACAACATACAAATGAATAAGAATATATTTCGCATAGCCCTGACGGGTGGTCCCTGCGCTGGTAAAACTACAGCACTAGCACAGATAATCGAGCGCTTCAGCGACCTCGGCTATCTAGTCTATGCCCTACCGGAGACACCTACGATTTTTAGCAATGTGTCTATCAACTTCCTCACGCCAGACAAGCAGTACTTCTATAATATAGAGAAAGCTGTCCTCAAGTACCAGATTATGATGGAGGACACCTTCCTAGAGCTGGCGCGTAATGCTCCCAAGCCCGTGATTATCATATCGGACCGAGGGACGATGGATATATCCGCCTATATGGAGCCAACGGTATGGCAGGCCCTACTCGATGAGCTAGGGCTCTCGGATATCAAACTACGTGATGCTCGCTACGATGCCGTTATACACATGGTCAGTGCCGCTATCGGAGCCGAGCAATTCTATACGACTGCCAACAACAACGCTCGTACAGAGGGCATCGAGCTGGCTCGTAGCCTGGACGGCAAAATCCTAAAAGCCTGGACAGGGCACCCCCAGCTACACATCGTAGAGAACAACGTAGACTTCGATGTCAAAATCAAAAGCGTCCTCCACGACATACAGCGCCTGATTGGCGATGATACGGCTAACCTCAAAGAGGAGCGTCGTAAACTGCTCGTGCGTGTATCGGGCGAGATTCCCTACGGCGTAGAGGCCGAGATTTATCAGACCTATATCAGCGATACAGATGGTACGAGTATCCGTATACGTAAGCGTGGGCTACGCGGTAACTATGTGTACTTCATGAGTCAGAAGCACGTCCTCGGGGAGAACTGCAAGACCATTATCAAGGAACGACAGATTAGTCCCGACGAATACCTCTCGATGCTCAACCATATACGCCCCGAGGCTGAGGTCGTAACGCACCACATCCTCCGCAAAAGCTTCATCTGGGCAGAGCAGTACTTCGAGCTTGATGAATTCCTAGAGCCTGAGGGAGGGGATCTGTTGCTGGAGGTACGTACCGATATCGGAGGCGAGGTCAAGTTGCCACCCTTCCTAGAGCTTATTGATGACGTTACCGACAACCCAGAGTACGCACGCCTGTAGAGCAGCATGGGGCACAAAGAGCACATACAGTATCTAGACGTACTCAAAGGGGTAACGATCTTCCTTGTAGTCGTCGGACACGCCTTCCACTTTGGATTCGAATACTACCGCTCGACACTTCTATATGTCCTGCGTAGTATAGATATGCCCATCTTCCTCTTTCTCTCTGGGATGCTGGGGGCAGGGGCTCTATCCTTCTCAGCCGAGGGCATCCGCGGCTATTGGCTCAAGAAAGCCCGCCAGCTACTACTACCGCTCTGCACGCTACCCTTCCTCTACGCCCTAGTCTACGACATAGAGCTAAGGCACCTTCTCCTAGATCGTATGCACGGCGGGTATTGGTTTACACTGACCCTCTTCGAGATGTTTGCCCTGCTCTACATCGCCAGAGTAGCCAATAGGCTAAGCAATAGATGGGATAGCCCCTGGATAGAGATCTTGTGGTTGGCTCTTAGCCTTGCCTTTGTACAGCTCGTTGACGCACCATGGGAACGCCTACACCCTAGTAGCTGGGAGGCGCTCAGCTGGGGAAAGATGAATTACCTATATCAGTACTTTCTCCTCGGATACTTAGCCGGCAGGTATCAGGCAATAGAGCGGATACTTAGCTCCACTGCTGTGCAAGCCATTGCCGCACTCGTATTTTTCGCTTGTATCTACCGTGAGACGACAGTGCAGGCAGTGCTATCAGGAATCCCAGCCTCTCTCTCTGGGCTTATTATGGCCTATGCTACGGCCAAGCGTCTTGGTAATGGCACGAGCCGGCTCAATACGTTCTGGGCCTATCTAGGGCGAGAGAGCCGAACGATTTATCTGACGCATTACTTTCTACTCTTCTCCCTGCCTGCTGTAGGCAAATATCTCAAGGGCATCCAGCACGACGAGCGTATATTCCTTATAGAGGCCATGTGCGCTAGCGTCTACGCCCTTGTCGTTATCGGGGCTACGCTCCTATTAGTACGTATGCTCCGAAGCAACGACTACCTCAATACGCTTTTCTATGGGAAGCGATTACCCAGAGTACTATACCCTGCTAAAGCATCTCCACAGCAAGCCGCATAGCTATGTCTAATAAGAGCCTCGAAACCCTCACACCACGCATTGCCCTAGCCGAAGCTAAGTATATAGGGCCACGCTACGCACGCCTATTCCTAGAGCGAGCGGGCTCGGTGGAGGCACTCTTCGCTGGACCCGAGCAGCTGCGTCGCCTATTCCCCCGAGTGCAGGAGCGTATACTCAGAGAGCTCTTCCGCCCCGAGCTCTGGTCCCGGGCTAGACAGGTAGCACAGTGGTGCATCGATGAGGGAGTAGAGCTCTATTTCGTAGGAGATGATGACTACCCCTACAGGCTGCGCCAGTGCGTAGATGCGCCTGTCGTCCTCTACGTCAAGGGGGCATATCGTAGCTGGGATAGTAGTCTAAGCCTCAGCGTCGTAGGCACACGCAATATCACCAGCTACGGGCAGACCATGACCGACCGCCTATTGCGCGAGTTGCAGGTCATAGAGCCCAAGACTCTGGTCGTGAGCGGACTCGCCTATGGCGTAGACATTAGCGCCCACCGCAAGGCTCTAGAGCTGGGTATGCCTACGGTAGCGGTGCTGGCCCATGGCTTCGACCGCATCTACCCCGCTGTACATAGGGCCACGGCTATGGAGATACTCCTAGAGGGCGCTTGGGTAAGTGAATATCCGCCTGGGACCAATCCCGATAGATACAACTTCGTCGGGCGCAATCGCATTATCGCTGGCCTTACCGAGGCAACACTCATTGTAGAGGCAGGTCTCAGAAGTGGCTCGCTCATAACGGCCGAGCTAGCCCGCGACTACGACCGCGAGGTCTTGGTAGTACCCGGACGTGTAGGAGACCGCTATAGCGAGGGCTGCAATCAGCTAATCTGCAAGATGACCGGTGTGTTGGTAAGCTCTGGAGCAGATATCGCCCGGATGATGGGCTGGGAGCAGAGAGGAGAGGTGCTACAGGGCACCCTAAGCTTCGCCCCAGAGGAACGCCCCCTAGACAATGCTGTATACGAGCTCATAGCTCGCACACAGCCTATACAACTCAATGATATAGTACGCCAGACAGGTATGACAGTAGCAGAGGTCAGTGCTGAGCTATTCGAGCTAGAGCTTGACGGCCACGTCTGCGCTATGCCTGGCGGTGTATATACCCTGAGCCGATGAAAACCAAAAGATTATTACTAGAGCTCGTGGAGCTGCTCGACAGCTTCGAGGCGACCGTACCCAATGCTGACGAGATGGGGCTCGATGCCTTCCTTAGCTATGCGCTCAGCCTGCGCCTAGACCAACAGCAAGAGGAGGTAGCCCACACACCCAACTCGGATGAAGCCACCATCGCCCAAATGCTTAGCTTACTTTACCGAGTATCTAGACATTATACCAAAAAGGCCTTCCAAGAGAGACTCTTTAATACCGAGGAAGAGTACTCCTACCTCGTGAGTCTGCTGAGTGCTGGGAGACTGACTAAAACTGAGCTAAATACCCGCAA
>JAXFXP010000138.1:0-9716 GCA_034091595.1 Porphyromonas sp. | reverse complement strand
GTAGTAGCTGGGCGGAGCGTCCCGAGCCACTGCGTCCGTTGCAGACCGTGGGGCTCTCACTTCTGGCGCTAGTAGCGCTGGCTGTGCCTATTGTAGGGATGCGGATTGACTTCGGTAGCGGTGCGGATGACCAAGCGGGCGAGCTCGTACATCAGCTCAATGCTGCGCACGATGCTAGTCCTTTTATCTCGGCTTTCGAGCCTAGTGAGGCCGCTGAGCCGTGGCTCTTTGTCCTGCAGATTGTACTAGGCATAGCGCTCTTTGCCTGGGCTATATGGAGCCTCCGCAAGAAGACCACGAGGTAGCGGGCGGGGTCTAAACGTACGAAGTATCGAGCACTTACACGAGATAGAGCGAGAGCTCCTAGGAGGTATGTTCTCTTAGGAGCTCTTCTGCTTGTTCGACGAGCCAGCTACAGGGTCGTCCGTGTTTGCCTTTCAGCTCACGGCAGGTCAGCCCGCCAGTGCGCTCGACGAAGGCCGTGGTGAGGGCTTCGGCCTCGGCTGTCCCTTCGCCGACGAGGCTACGCACGGCATATAGGGCACCGCACATACCTTCGGGAGCTCGTCCGCCACCCATAGGGCGGTACATCAGTTCGATTTCGTCATCACTCAGCTGTGTCTGCCTCTGGAAGCTCTTGTGTATGGCCTGAGCGCAGTTCCAGTTGTGTGGAGCGAGGTGGAAGTAGTCTTTAGCATTCATAACACTTAGATAACGGGTTAGCAGGGCTTAATGTTCGTCAAGGCCAGAGGTGCTAGCCCGCTATCAATTAGTATCTTTGCCTAAAATTTAGAGAAAAGTAAGATATGAAAGTAAGCTACAACACGACCTTCGTAATGCCTCCGCAGTTGGAGGCGGAGTTCCTCACCTTTATGCGCGAGGTTTATGTCCCTGGTGTCCTCGCCCAAGGGGTACTAAGCAAGCCCGAGATGCGTCGCATAGTATCGCACGAGGAGGACGTCGATGCGCTGTCTATTGCCCTGAGCTTCGTTGCCGAGAGCCACGAGGAGCTGAGCGACTACCTGCATACCGAGGGACACGTTTATCCTGAGCGACTACTACGCCATTTCGGTGAGCAGGTGCTGGGCTTTACGACCATGATGGAGCATATCGATTTACTCTAAGCCACGGAGACTAAAGCCGATGGCAACAGAGCGTATTATTATGGGGGTAGACCCTGGCACCATAGCTATGGGCTATGGGCTTATCCGTGTGCTGGGGCAGAAGGTCGAGCTTATGGCTCTCGGGGTGATACATCTAGATAAGTATGAGGACCATTATATGCGCCTCAAGCGTATCTACGACCGCATCTCGGGTTTGATAGAGGAGTACGCACCAGACGAACTGGCCATAGAGGCGCCTTTCTTTGGCAAGAATGTACAGTCTATGCTCAAGCTGGGGCGTGCCCAGGGCGTGGCGATGGCTGCCGCTCTACACTACGGTGTGCCGATCACCGAGTATGTGCCTATGCGCATCAAGCAAGCCATTACGGGCAGTGGTGCTGCTAGTAAGGAGCAGGTAGCCGGCATGCTACAGCGCTATCTGCACATCCCCAAGGAGCAGATGCCCCGTGAGCTCGATGCCACGGACGGACTCGCAGCCGCACTCTGCCATCACTTTCTGACCTCTAACCCTATGGGGAAAACGAATATGGGGGCGAATAAGACTTGGGCAGACTTCGTAAAACAGAATCCAGAGCGCGTCAAGAGATGAGGACTAAAACATTTCTAATGCTTCTCCTTACTCTCTCTCTCGTATCGACACCACTGTTAGCACAGCTAGGGCGAGAGGATCTTCGTCGTGTACAGCGTATGCGTCCCGAGTATCCTTTCGACAGGTCAGGAGACTTCCTATTGATGGACGTTTGGCGCCAGCGTGCCGAGCAGGATACGACACCGCCGAAGCCTAGCCCTCTGTGGCAAGAGCTTATCATCGGCAAGAGCCTTAGGCTGGGGCAGGGTTGGGAGCTAGGCCTAGACGGTCTCGTCGATGTATTCTCTACGAGCAATCGCTATGATGGGGCATGGCTGGGCTACGAAGTATTCGCTGCAAAAAACATAAGGCATGGTGAGCGCCTGGTACTACGTAGCTCTAATAACTATGCGACTAAAGCAGGGCGATATATGGGGCAGCATAGAGCCATTTATTTTTACTCCCCCTGGCGTGCTGGACAGCTGGTGTTGGATTTCGGTCTAACTAGTCAGAATACCACACATCTAACGAACGACGAGGAGTACAGCGAGATGCACCTGAATCTATGGGGGACCAATAAACACTACCGAGATTATCGCAAGGGCTACGTGTCGCTGCGCAATAGTCTGCATCTGAGCCCACAGCTGCGCTTCGATGCCCTAGCCCTATATGAGAATCGTCGCCCACAGCTCGGTTATGAGGGGGAGGCTCACCAGCTTTTGCTCGGAGAGCTACGCATGACTTACGATTTCGCTCCACGTAGAACGCCCTCAGCAGATTATCCTAGCCCATATCAAACTCCACGGGGGCTTTTCGCTCCTGAGCTGATGCTCGGCTATAGGCTGGCTTTCGATCCGTCCCACTCTTGGGCTAGTAGCACCTCAGCACGCTACGAGGTAGCTATGGCTAGCTTGCGCTCGGCTTATGCGTGGGATGACCACAGGCGGCTTAGTTGGGCTTGGGTAGGGGAGTATATCACCTCGGGGAGCGGTATGAGTGCCTACGATGCACTCACCCTGCCTGTGGCATCGGCTCTAGGGCGTAGCCCGATCGGTAATAGCTGGGCTACTGGGCAGTCGCTCCATTTGCGCTCGGGTGGCTGGATGTGGGGCCTTGCAAACTATGGGGGAGGGCGAATGGCATTGGCACATATCCCTCTGCTGCGTCGTTATCAGGTTGATGAGGAGCTGCACCTCAGAGCTCTCTACGGCTCTAATGCTAGGCGTTGGCTGGAGCTCGGTTATTCGTTGGGTCTCGGGCGTATGCTACGCCTTGGAGTCTTCTATGGAAGCGACTTAGATGGGGCTAATGAGTTCGCTTTTCGTCTCTCTCTGCCGCTGTTATATCTGACGAGTAGGGCTAGCACCCGCTACTAGCTAGCTTGCTGCATAGCCACTTACCTCTGGAGTTGTTGCTGGCCTAACCTCTAGCAATTTCCCGCTCCTGATATCAATGCTCCAGACAGCCGCTTGTGTACAACTGTACACTAGCGGCTGTCTGGCTGTATATGCGCCTGTGTCGGAGCCGTTGGGGCGTAGAGAGACATTAAATTGTGCGTGCGGTTTGATAATTGCCGAGTATTTTCTACTTTTGCTAGAGCAAATAGATGATGGACTATTAACTCTAGTCCCCCTTAAAAGCTTAAGAATGGTTACTATTGAACGCCGTGCTGGCGTCGTCCATAGCGTTCGCCCAGGCGAGGTTGTGGTGCGTATCCAGCAGCAGAGTGCATGCTCGGGCTGTCATGCCAAAGAGTTTTGCTGTTCGACGGACTGTGCCGATAGAGATGTAGTGGTACAGACGCACGACAGCACCTACCGCCCCGGCGATCATGTGTTCGTCGAGGGGCGCGATAGCATAGGCCGTTTGGCCGTGCTATTATCCTTCGTTATCCCGATAATATTGTTTGTACTTGTATTAGCTCTATCCCTACGAGTATTGGGCTGGGGTGAATTGCTTGCTCTAGGGCTGTCTTTTGTGGCCCTCGGGCTGTACTATATGTGCCTGCGCCTGCTGGATCCTCGTTTGGGGCGTATAATGAGATTCGAAATAACAAAAGCGGAATAAACTATAAATTCCTTTATGACTACGACTATTATTGTATTACTAGTGCTGGGGCTTATCAGTGCCGTATTGCTCTACTTCGTATCCAAGAAGTTCGAGGTGCACGAGGACCCACGCATTGGTGAGGTAAACGAAGTGTTACCGCAGGCCAACTGCGGTGGTTGTGGCTTCCCCGGCTGTGCGGCTTTCGCCTCGGCCTGTGTAGGGAGCGATAATCTGGAGGGCTTATTTTGTCCTGTGGGAGGCTCGCCAGTGATGGAGAAAGTATCGGGTATCCTCGGGATGGCCACGACGACGGCCGAGCCTCTTATTGCAGTTGTGCGCTGTAACGGTACCTGCGAGGCACGTCCACGTACCAATGTCTATGACGGTGCTGCCAACTGCCGTATCGCTGCCGCTCTCTACAAAGGGGACACGGACTGTAGCTTCGGCTGTCTGGGGCACGGAGACTGTGTCGTAGCTTGTGGCTTCGATGCTATACATATGAACAAAGAAACTTTACTCCCTGAGGTCGTAGAGGATAAGTGTGTGGCTTGCGGAGCCTGCGTAAAGGCTTGTCCCAAGACTATCATAGAGTTGCGCAAGAAGGGGCCTAAGGGGCGCCGTATCTTCGTGAGCTGTGTCAATCAGGATAAGGGTGGTGTAGCGATGAAGGCATGTAAGAATGCTTGTATCGGTTGCTCTAAATGTTTCAAGGAGTGTAAGTTTGAGGCTATTACTATGGCTAATAACCTCAGCTATATAGATCATACTAAGTGCCGTCTTTGTCGTAAGTGCGTGAGTGTCTGCCCGACCAACGCCATCCACGAGCTGGGCTTCCCCCCACGTAAGGAACCTGCGGCTACGCCCGAGGCATCCGTGGCAAAGCCTAACGCTCCTAAGCCAGCACAAGAGTCTGGAGCTACTGCCGCTACGCCCGAGGTTACCCCTCCTGCGACATCTCCGACAGAGCCTACTACCGAGACAGTACCAGCACAAACAGCAGAATAGATTATGCTCAAAACATTTAGTCTTGGGGGCATTCACCCCAATGAAAATAAACTGAGTGCCGGTCAGCCGATTGCTCCGCTAGCGACTGGCAAAGAGGTTATTATCCCTCTAGGGATGCATATTGGTGCCCCTGCTACGCCTGTAGTACAGAAGGGGGACGAAGTACGTGTAGGGACACTAATCGCCAAGGGTGCTGGCTTTGTCAGTGCCAACATTCACTCTAGTGTATCTGGCAAGGTTACTAAGATAGATACAGTCTTCGATGCCAGCGGCTATCGCAAGCCTGCCATCTACATCGCTACCGATGGCCTAGATACTTGGGAGGAGGGGATCGACCGCTCTCCAGAGCTTGTCCGTAACTGTACGCTCGACGCTAAGGCCATAGTGGCCAGAATAGCTGAGGCGGGCATTGTCGGTTTGGGTGGTGCTACCTTCCCTACGCAGGTGAAACTATCGCCCCCTCCAGGGCAAAAGGCCGAGATCCTTATTGTCAATGCTGTAGAGTGTGAGCCTTACCTAACGAGCGACCACCAGCTGATGATGGAGCGGGGCGAGGAGATACTCGTAGGCTGTACCATCCTGATGCAGGCGCTAGATATCAAGCGCTGTGCTATCGGGGTGGAGAACAATAAGCCTGATGCTATCCAGCACCTTACGGGCCTTGCGAAGGCTTACCCTGGTATAGAGGTAGTACCGCTGAGGGTGCAGTACCCTCAGGGTGGAGAGAAGCAGCTCATAGATGCAGTCCTAGGTAAGCAAATCAAGAGTGGGGCACTGCCCATCTCTGTAGGTGCTGTCGTACAGAATGTGGGTACAGTATATGCTGTATATGAGGCTGTCCAAAAGTCTAAGCCTCTCGTAGAGCGTGTAGTAACTGTTACAGGTAAGGCGCTATCGAAGCCTGCTAACTATCTGGCACGTATTGGCACTCCGCTCAGCGTCCTCATAGAGGCTGCTGGTGGGTTACCCGAGGATACGGGTAAGATTATCGGTGGCGGTCCTATGATGGGTAAGGCACTCCTTAGTGCAGACCTCCCCGTTACCAAGGGTACCTCAGGGATTCTACTGATGACCAAGGAGGAGAGCATACGTAAGCCTATGCGTGCCTGCATACGCTGCAGCAAGTGCGTAAATGTATGCCCTATGGGGCTTAACCCTACTTTCCTGATGACCGATGTGCAGTATCAGGATTGGGAGCGTGCTGAGCGTGGGCATATCGTAGACTGTATAGAGTGTGGCTCTTGCAGCTACACCTGCCCTAGTAACCGTCCGCTCTTAGACTTCATCCGTATGGGTAAGCAGCAGGTTATGGGCATTATCCGCAGTCGCAAATCATAAACATAGAGTACAGAATGAATAAATTGTATGTATCTCCCTCACCGCACATTCATAGCGGTGATACGATTGAGCGCAATATGTACGCTGTGCTCATAGCTTTGCTTCCCGCTGTATTGGTCGGGCTATCACAGTTCGGTTTGGGTGCACTCATTGTTATTGTGCTCTCTATAGCCTTCTGTGCACTGACAGAGTGGGCTATAGTGAAGTATCTATATAAGGGCGAATTCTCGCTCACCGATGGCTCGGCCGTAATCACCGGACTACTGCTCGCAATGAATGTACCGAGCAATCTCCCCTGGTGGATAGTGGCTATCGGTGCTATTGTAGCGATTGCTGTGGGTAAGATGAGCTTTGGTGGTCTAGGGACCAATGTGTTCAATCCAGCACTCGTTGGCCGTGTCTTCCTCCTCATCGCTTACCCTGCACAGATGACGACTTGGCCTGAGGTTGGCCAGCTGACGAGCTATACGGATGCCACTACAGGAGCTACGCCACTAGGTATTATCAAGGCTGTTATCAACAATGCTCCTGGTGCTTCGCTAGATCAGCTCCCAGCTCTGCCAGACTTGCTCTTCGGGGTGAATATGGGTTCGCTGGGTGAGGTAAGTGCTATAGCCTTACTCTTTGGGCTAGCTATTCTACTGTGGCAGCGTGTCATTACTTGGCATATCCCTGTGTCTATCCTTGTGAGCGCTTTCGCTACGGGGCTACTCGTATATCTGATTAACCCAGCGCTCTATCCTCTGCCACACTACCAGCTCCTGACGGGGGGGATGATGCTTGGGGCTATCTTTATGGCTACGGACTATGTAACGAGCCCAATGAGCAAGAGCGGTCAGCTTGTCTACGGCTGTGCTATCGGGGTGCTAACGGTGGTCATCCGCTCTTTTGGCTCTTATCCAGAGGGTATGAGCTTTGCCATTCTGATCATGAATGCTTTCACCCCGCTCATCAATAACTATATGCCACCTAAACACTTCGGAGGTAAATAAGTATGAAAAAGTTAGACTCTACACTACCCAATATGGTGATGTCCCTCGTGGGTATCTGCGTCGTAGTCTCGGCAATATTGGCGTATCTCAATAATGTAACGGCAGCACCTATTAAGGAGGCACAGGTGCAGGCTAAGATTGCGGCTATCAAACAGGTTACTCCCGCTTTTGACAACAACCCCTACGAAGAAGCTTACAAGGTGGCCGTAGCTGAGGGCGATAGCCTACTAGTGTATCCTGCCAAAAAGGGCGGGGCCATCGTAGGATATGCTATCGAGACCAACACCAAGAATGGCTTCAATGGCCTCATTGAGGTGATGATGGGGCTTGATGCCGCCGGTAAGATGGTGGACTACTCGGTGCTGACGATGTCCGAGACACCTGGTCTAGGAACCAAGATCCCCGAGTGGTTTCACTCCAAGAGCAAGAATGCTGGCAATATCCAGGATATGCGTGGGGTAGACCTTGCCCAAGAAGCTCCCCTCAAAGTCAGCAAAGATGGTGGTAAGGTGGATGCTATCACAGCAGCGACTATCAGCAGTCGAGCTTTCCTAGAGTCGATAAATAGAGGCTACGAAGCCTATAAGGTAGCTAACGCAAACAAGCAGTAATATGAAACCCTTAGATATTATACGTAACGGCATAACCACGGAGAACCCTACCTTCGTGCTCTTGCTCGGGATGTGCCCTACACTGGCGACAACGAGCTCGGCTGCCAATGGTCTAGCGATGGGGCTAGCAACGATGTTTGTACTTATCTGTGCCAATGCTGCCATCTCTCTTATCAAGAACCTCGTACCCGATATGGTGCGTATCCCTTGCTACATCGTAGTAATAGCAGGCTTTGTGACGGTGGTGCAGATGCTGATGCAGGCTTACCTCCCAGACCTCTACGCTAGCTTGGGGCTTTTCATCCCTCTTATTGTGGTGAACTGTATTGTCCTCGGGCGTGCTGAGGCTGTGGCAGCCAAAAATGGTGTAGCGCACTCTGCTCTCGATGGCGTGGGTATTGGTTTGGGCTTTACGCTCTCTCTGACGCTCCTCGGTATAGTACGTGAGTTATTAGGTACGGGTAAGTTCTTCGGGATGACACTTTTCCCAGAGGATTTCGGGGCTTTGCTCTTCGTTTTGGCCCCTGGTGCCTTCATAGTCTTGGGCTACCTAATCGCTATCTCTAACCTTTTCAAGAAATAGGAGCTATGGAATACTACCTCATATTATTTATATTCGCAGTCTTCGTAAACAACGTTGTACTGTCTCAGTTCTTGGGGATTTGTCCTTTCCTCGGTGTATCCAAAAAGGTTGATACTTCCCTCGGTATGGGCGCTGCTGTAACCTTTGTGTTGGCTATAGCTACGACCTTTACCTACCTCATACAGCGCTATGTGCTTGAGCCTTTCGATATGGTCTATATGCAGACTATTGCCTTCATCCTCGTGATCGCTGCTCTTGTGCAGATGGTAGAGATAGTCCTCAAGAAGGTGTCTCCATCTCTTTATCAGGCGCTCGGTGTATTTCTCCCACTTATCACCACCAACTGCTGTGTACTAGGTGTGGCTATCCTAGTTATCCAGAAGGAGTTTAATCTTTTGGAGAGCGTTGTCTATGCTATCTCTACGGCTATAGGCTTCACACTAGCGATGGTGGTATTCGCTGGTATACGAGAGCAGCTAGCACGTACAGAGGTGCCTGTGGCTTTCCGTGGTATTCCTATTGCGCTGATATCTGCTGGTATCCTTGCCATGGCTTTTATGGGCTTCAGCGGTGTCGCACGTATCTGAGGATAGCACCGAGAAAACGAGATAATTCTTACTCGTTCGTTTGTTTATTCGAGAAATAGTGCTATCTTTGCACGTAGAATAGACAAAGGGAATGGCTCCGTAGCTCAACTGAATAGAGCATCTGACTACGGATCAGAAGGTTACAGGTTTGAATCCTGTCGGAGTCACGATTGAGCTTAAGACATTAGTCTTAGGCTCTTTTTGTTTACAAACCGTTTATATAGATAGACTATGCTACAAGTAGAGGCGCTTAGCAAGCGTTTTGGCGACCGTGTTCTCTTCGAGGACTTGACCTTCTCTATAGAGAGAGGTGCTAAGGTGGGGCTTATAGCTCCCAACGGTAGTGGTAAAACCACGCTTATGAATATCCTCGTAGGTAAAGAGCCTGCCGATGCTGGCCATATCACCCACGAGAATGGCCTTAGCTGGGCATACCTAGAGCAGCTACCACAGTTGCCTACTAAGGGTACTATCCTAGAGGCTTGCTATAATAGCTACAACCCTACAGCTCGCCTAGTGCTGCGCTGGGAAGCTGCCTTGGCACAGGGGGATGAGGTACTGATGCAGCAGTTGCTCCCCGAGATGGAGGCTCTAGATGGCTGGAGCTACGAGCAACGTGCCAAGGAGATACTAGGGGCACTAGGCATTGCGGATACTAGCCGCAGTGTAGAGGGCTTGTCGGGAGGCGAAGCTAAGCGTATCGCTCTAGCCGCTACTCTGATAAGTCAGCCCGATCTACTCTATCTAGACGAGCCTACCAACCATCTAGACCTGCGTAGTATAGAGTGGCTAGAGCAGTACCTATCACGCTCTACGATGAGTCTGATACTCATCACACACGACCGCTACTTCCTAGACC
>JAXFXP010000137.1:0-13603 GCA_034091595.1 Porphyromonas sp. | reverse complement strand
GTCGCAGAGGAGGTGCTCGGGCAGACCTAGGGGTAGGGGCTTGCCACTCTCGTTGTCGATAATCATGAGCTTGGGCGGATACTCACTGATGCGGAACTCTCGTAGCTCTATGGCTAGGGGGAGATCCTCGAGCTGATTGCTGTCCTCATTGATGCCACGCCACTCTGGGTACTGGCTATCGGCTGTTACCTGCATACGGTAGCGCTGCATATCGGCCGCCGCTATGAGGCCGAAGAGGAGTGCGATGAAGAGCCCCAGGTGATTCATTACGAAGGCAAAGTCCCTCATCGTGGGGCGCAACGTCATTAGGCGCTTCATCGTGGTACAGCCTAGGACGAAGAGTACATAGACATAGAGCAGCAGGAAGTACCAGGTGGAGAGTATCGAGCTCAGACCGATGCGGTGGATGGGGTTCGTGAGCTCGTGGCTCATCGTGGTCGGTATCTGCTTGGTAAAGCCCATGAGGACCAGCACCACGAGGAGAGCCCCGATGGAGCTGAGCGTCGCTACCTGTCCCGTGAAGAAAGCTTGCTCTCCCGTACCACGGCGTCGCCGGAGCCAGACGAAGAGGCTATAGCCGAGGATGCTGAAGATTAGGATACCAGCCCAGAGGACATTAATAGGGTAAGCGAAAGCCGCTCGGGGTACGGGGCCAATGCTGAGCTGCAGGCTTAGGCCTACGAGTGCGAGGCCAGCGACGAGGCTAAGGCCTTCGGCCCAGGACCATTTCTTTTGCCACATAGCTTGGTGGAGGGGTGAGAGGTAAAAACGAAAGTGGGTGCTACTAAGCCCTGTGGAATAGGGCCTAGTAGCACCCTGCTAGCTGATATTCTAGGTTTAGTTGCTGGCCATGAGACGACCCTTCTTCTTGGCCTCCTCGACCCAGCGGGGGACGACGGTACGGATGAACTCCTCCTTGCCCTGCTTCATCGCCTCGGGGTCTAGCCCGATGTAGCGCTGTGCCTTCTCCTTGGTAGAGACATCAGGCATAGGTACCTCGGCCGTGTATCCGTGGCGGGCGAGAATGCGTGAGAGCTCTAGGCGGGCCTGCATAGCACGCTCTAGGCCATTGCTGAGGATGCGAGTAACCTCCTGTGGGGCGTGGAAGGAGGCTCCATGCGAGGCTACACCGTAGTCCCAGCGCCACTGCGACTGGCGGATGTACTTCAGAACAGGTGCCATCTCGCTCTCTGTAGCACCTTTGCCCCAGGCGAACTGTGCCTCTATGTGGGCCTTGGCTAGCTCTGTCTCTAGTTGATTGCGTACTTCGTTGGCTTTGCGCTGTCTATCGTAGACGGTCTGGCGGAGCACCTCCTCACTCTCACGGTGGCAAGTCTGGCAGGTTCTGTCCATCTTGGCAAGTGGGCTAGTGATGTGGTGGTCACTAAACTTGACGCCACCCTGACTTACGTAGGGCATGTGGCAGTCGGCACAGGAGACACCACGCTGGGCGTGGATGCCCTGTTGGGCTATCTCGAAGTCAGGGTGCTGAGCCTTGAGGATGGGGGTCTTACTCAGGGCATGGATGTAGTCGTAGTACTCGGCCTCGTCGTAGTAGCGCTCGGCATCCTCCATCGTGAAGCCCTTGTCCCAGGGGAAGGTTAGGTATTTACCCTCGCCTCGGAAAAAGTACTCTACGTGGCATTGGGCACAGACGAGCGAGCGCATCTCCTGATGTGAGGCTTGGCTGATGTCCACACCACGACGCTGGAAGGCCTCTACGAGTGCTGGACGAGAGATGTGTAGGTTCATCGTCTCTGGGTCGTGGCAGTCGGCACAGCCGATAGGGTTAACGATCTCGCTACCCATCTGGCTCCACTTGCTTTTGTAGAAGTTATCTACCCCAATGGCCTGCATCATACGGGGGACGTCTGGGCTCTTGCAGGTCCAGCAGGTAGCGGGTTGCATATCCTCTGCGCCATTCACTCCAGGGTTGCCGGTACGTAGGATTCTCTGCACGTCCTCGATGGCGTGCATATGCCCTCGGGGCGAAGCATATTCACGGGAGAAAGCGTAGCCTGCCCATAAGAGTACCATATTGGGGCGTTGGGCCAGCACATCTACCGACTGACTGCCATTAAACTCGCTACGGAAGGTCGTGTCGAGCGTGCGGGTCCAGGTCTCATACTCGCGTGGGAAGTTGCCCTTGTACATGTCGTTGCGTGCCTCTAGTGGCGCCAGCTTGTCCTTTTTGTTGGCGTATATGCTGGCGATTTCGGCACGGCGCTCGGTTACGGAGGCGGCTAGTAGGCCGAGGCAGAAGACCACGACCATAGAGCCGCCGAAGATAGCCCAGCTTTGCCAGGGCTTGAGTTTACGTTGGCTGTTCATAATAGATGTCTGGGGGCTTAGATGTTTTGCTGATTGAGTTGCTCCTGCAGCCACTGAGGTACGGGAGACTTCGGATAGGGGATGAGCGCATCGGGTGTAGCCGAGAGGCTAGTCTTGCCCCGGTGCGGTACCTCGCGGTGGCAGTCCCAGCAGGCGCGGTCGTCGCCGTGCTTGATGTCTTGGCTCGTCAGATGCCCAGTGCGTACAAACTCCTGGTTGAGTTGGTCGTGGCAACGGACACAGTTGGCATAGATGACGGCCTGCGCATCTGGGATGGCTTGCATACGCTGAGGCTCGCCACGGAGCGTAAAGACGGTAGAGTGCCGTAGACCGTCCGTAGCTTTGAAGTAGTACTTGGCCAGGAGGCTCGTGTGCGGTACATGGCAGTCGTTGCATGTAGCAACGCGTGCGTGTGAGCTGTGCTGCCAGGTCGCATAGTAAGGGCCCATGACGTGGCAGTTGATGCACACCTCAGGGTCATCACTCAGGTAGCTGTAGGCCTTGGAGACGTAGACTAAGTAGGCCGATAAACCTACGAAGCCCCCTGCTAAGACCATCGCGAGTACCTGCATCCTGACAGTAGGGAAGAGCCTGGTTATGGCCCGATCCCAGTAATCTAAGAGCTTACTCATAGGCGTAATAGATGAATTACTACGACAAAGATAAACAATATATTGATACAGAGGGGAAAAAGCTCGCCGTGCGCCCTAGGCCTGATACGCCAGAATAGCACAGGGTAAGCTCCTCCTCTACGAGATGGCGGTAACAAGGGCAAGCGGAGAGCCTCTACCGGAGGGGGCTATAGCCACCTATTAGGCGGACGATCCACGACCTAATAGGTAGACAAGTCGTCCCCTATTAGGTGGACAAGTGTACACCTAGTAGGGGAATAAAAGGCGAGCTGTTAGGGGGCGGACGAGCCGAAGAGCTTATCGTCCCTGGCTGATGCTCCTGCTGACTCTCGGTATAGCTGTAGCGCCCGTACAATGGTCTCCCTGCTGTAGAGGGCCCAAAAAGAGTAGCACCTAGAGCCCTTAAGGGCTCTAGGTGCTACTCTGGATATAGTGGTATTATGTGTAGTGGAAGTCTTAGTTGGGCTTCACACTGATGAGGGCTCCGTAAACTTTACCCTCCTCGAAGTTGATGCCACGAGCGGGGTTAACCTTCTGAGGCTTGCTGAGGTTGCCGCTACTTGTAGCTGTATTATTGGCATCCAGCTCGTCATACTTCATGCGGATTTTGAACTCTGCACCTGGGTCTGCCGAGAACCATAGATAGAAGCGTCCATTAGAGCTTTGTCCTGGCTGCAAGACGATACTCGCCGTACCGTCCTCGGCATATAGCGGGAATTCCTCTGGCCCAGTAGACATCCCGACGAAAAGGCTAGGCTTGCCTGCTTTCATATCAGCCTCGGGGAACCCTCCGTACTCAGCATTGCCTGTCCACCCTGTCTGATAGAAACCCTGGTAGCTGATAGCCTTGTAGCTACGCTGCTTGAGCACGATAGTGTTATTGGGCAGAGAGTCTGCCTGATAACCATCGTATACACCACCATGGTTGCCAATGATAGACTGCACTCTGATGGGTACAGAGAGGTTGTTTCTGAGCCTAAATGCTAGGATGGTACCTCGTGGCTCGATGATGATATCTTTGACCTGAGCATAGTTGGATGAGTTATCCCCAGCGGCCGACCATTGATTTCTTTTGGAGCCCGTAACCTGATGGAAGCGGCTTATCATAGGGAAGTGGCGCTTGAGCGTGGAGCCTGGTGCTACCTGCTCCTGTAGTCCTAGGCCACGGCGAATTGCCTCGGAGGTCCCTGGATTGGTCTTAGAGCCAGGTGTAAGACCAAATAGCTGGGCATACTCTCCCTGCTTGGTGGGCTTTAGACGGTTGGGCTCAGTAAAGGCTGGGTAGTCTCCGAGCTTTGGGTTGGCTGCCGACCCGAATTGGAGATAAGCATTAAGGGGAGCTTTTGATGTGCCCAAGAATAGCGACTGTATAGTTGCTGTGGCAGAGGGACCGTAGAATTGGCTCATACTTTCCTCGGTGTTCCAGGTGCCCGAGTGTCCTCCTAGAGCAATGGCAGCGTACCACTCACCATCGAAGAGAGCTCTCGTAGAGCCCTGAGCTGCTAAGGGCAGATAGAGCTCTAAGCTTTGTTTACCATTTTCGTTAGAGACCGCTACTACTGCCCTGCCCTCTTTGATACTAGAGTCTAGTATACGACCATTCCAGATGGTATAGCGTAGCTGTTGTGGGGATCCCGACTGGGGGACCCCTCCTAAAGTTTTGTAGGGACGACGTAGCTTGATGCTGATCTCCGTATAGTCTGGATTGATTTTATTCTCTGCAGTCCAGTATTTATCCGTTTGTCTGGACGAGGGGTTGGTTATCAGCTCACTAGGGGCAAACTGCCCATTGAATTCCTGCTGCGTATAGCGTACCTTAGGTGCTAGAGCTATGTCTGAGGCTGTAGGGTCAGTGATATCCCAGGATAGGGCACGCATACTCTCATCCTCTTGCCAAGACTCTATCTGAGCGCTTAGGGCGAGCGCCGTAGTACTTGCCTCAGTAGGGCCTTGTTGGTTTGCCTCAGTAGGGTCTACGGTAAGGCTCTCGCTATCTGTGGCACATGATGCTGCCAGTAGCGAGCTTATGAGCATAGTACCGATATAAACTCTTTTCATCATTATTGTGCTTTTGCTTAGTTTTATAGTTAATGGGAGCGAAGATATTTATAGAAAATCTCCGTCTGCGTCTACCCAATCGTCTGGGCCTATATAGCCACCGAACTCGTAGTCTTTGGTGGTGGCTTTGGCCGAAAATGTCTCTAGAATACTGTTGCCTTGTGGGAGCTGGATAAACTCAGCCCGAGGTTGTACGTAGGGTCTTCTCATTAGAGGAGGTACTGTGAATGTTATAGATGTTTAGATTTGAATTCGGGCGCAAAGGTATGAAGTATATATGTGGGAGTATTAGGACGATTAGTTAGAGTAATTGTTTTATAGTTTGCAGTTATGCTTGTCTTTGCTTTCTTGGGCGTGTCAATAGTATATAAAACAAGAGCAGCATTTAGCCAGACGGCTAGATGCTGCTCTTGATATTGTGTTTGGTTTGCGTGTATGCTTAGTTGGGCTTCACGCTGATAAGGGCTCCGTAAACTTTACCCTCCTCGAAGTTGACACCACTACCAGGGTTAACCTTCTGTGGTTTGCTCAGCAGGGCACTAGCTGAGGCTGTCCCATCGGCTGCAAGCTCGTCATACTTCATGCGGATCTTAAATTCTGCACCTGGGTCCGCTGTAAACCAGAGATAGAAGCGACCGGTGGTCTCTTGTCCAGGTTGTAGTACGATGCCCTGAGTACCGTCTTGAGCAACAAGAGGGAACTCCTCGGGGCCTGTACTCATCCCAACGAAAGGAATCTTCTGGCCAGATTTCATATCGGCCTCGGGGAAGCCGCCAAACTCCGCATTGCCGACCCAGCCTGAGCTGTAAAATCCTTGGTAGCTGATGGCTTTATAGGCTCGCTGCTTGAGTACGATACCACCGTTAGCTAGCTTCTCTGCCTGATATCCATTGAATGTCCCCCCGTGATTGCCTGTGATCGACTGTACGCGGATGGGTTTGTCTAGGGTATTCTTAACCTTGAAGGCTAGGATAGTGCCACGGGGCTCGATAACAATACCTTTGACTTGCCCATAGTTGGCAGAGTTGTCCCCTGTTGCAGCCCATTGGTTCCCCTTATGTCCTGTGAGCTGATAGAATCGGCTCATCATAGGGAAGTGACGCTTCATACCGCTGACGCTACCTGTTTGTTCTTTCAAGCCAAGACCTTTACGGATCGTGGTAGGGTTTGTAGGGTTAGTAGTGCTACCAGACACTAATCCGAAGAAACTCGCATACTCGCTCTGCGTAGTAGGCTCGAGACGGTTAGGCTCTGTGAAGGCTGGGTATGCACCAAATTTTGGAGTCTTCGATGAGCCGAACTGATTGTAGGCATTTAGAGGACTCGTTGTCGTTCCGTCGTATAGGCTCTCGATGGTACCATTACCAGAAGGACCGTAGTATTGGCACATGCCTTCGTAGGTATTCCAGCCCCCAGATCGTCCTCCGACAGACACGGAAAGATACCACTCACCGTCAAAGAGTAGCATAGCGGGGGCTAGCTTTTGCATAGGGAGGTAGAGGTTTAGGCTTTGCCTACCATCTACCTCAGATAGCTCAACCATGCCCTTGCCGCCCTTGACTCCCGAGTTGTAGTCACGGCCATTCCACACAGTGAAACGATACTGTCTCACTCCACCGTTTTGCGTCTTCCCATTTTTATCTTTTACTGGGCGACGTAGTTTTATATTGACATCAGTGTAGTTGGGGTTGATCTGATTCTGACCTGTGTAGTAGGTCGGTACACGCAGATTAGTTGCATCAGGAATGTTCTCAGCTGGTGCGAAGCCTCCACTAAACTCCTGCTGTGTATACTTAACCTTTGGGACGAGACCATCGTTGGTGGCAGAGGCGTCAGCGATATCCCATCCGAGAGCACGTAGGCTCTGGTCTTCTTGCCAAGTCTGTATCTCAGCCTTGAGCGTAAGCCCACCCACTTCCTCGGTGTTCTGCGCACTAGTAGAGCTGCCTGGGTCTTCTGATGTGGTGTTCAGATTATCCTTAGCGCATGATGTAGCTAGGAGGGAGCCAATAGCCATGGCTCCGATATAAATCTTTTTCATTAACGTTCTGTCGTGTTCAAAGTGTTAGGAACTGTTTCATGGATACAGATTAGAGGAACTCTCCGTCTGCATCCACCCAATCGGATTCGTCAATATTGCCACCGAACTCGTAGTCCTTGGTTGTGGCTTTGGCCGAGAAGGTTTCGAGGATATTATTCCCATTTTGGAGCTTGATAACAGTGCTCCAAGGCTTAAGGTATGGCCTTTTCATTATGGTTGCTGTTTCTAAATTATATGTATACTACTCAACTATTGCGTGCAAAGGTATAAAATAAATATTAAATAAACGTGTAAGGAAATGAAAACTAGAAAGAGAGGGGAAAGGTATATCCTTTCCCCTCTCTGCGATATTATCCTTTTGGCGCTGCTTAGAAGGCTCCAGGAGGAGGACCACCAGGGCCACGACGCCCTGTCTGGCGCATATCCGCTGAGGTAGCACCCCCACCGAAACTACTGAACTTATATATAAAGTGTAGCATCGCATAGCGTCCGAGGATATTCGTTTCCTGCGAACTGATGGCCAGCGCCGAGACGTTGCGGAAGACGTTGCGCTGCTCTGCCAAGAGATCGTAGACCTTGAGGCGAATCGTTGCAGCCTTATTCTGGAGGAAGCTGTAGGATAGGCTTAGGTTTACGAGTGTCTGCTCGAAGTTGTAGCCAGAGGCATAACCGCTAGTGGTTGTATAGCGTACCTGGCTCTCGAAGCTTAGGTTGAGGGGGAGCGTTAGGTTAGTATCCCAGTGGATGCCGTAGTCATTAGTTGCTGAGGCTTGTAGGGAGCTGAGGCTATTGCTGACTTTGTTGTGCGACCATACACCCTTGAGGCTCGTGTCTACAATGCCGTGACGATAGGCTAGGGTGAGCTCTTCGCTTAGAGAGTGTGTGCGAGCTTTGTTGCGCTCGCCATTGCTAAACCCTACCGTGGTGCTAAGGCCATTGCGTGTACCGATACGCAGGGAGAACTTCTTGCCCGGCAGAGGTGTCGTATAGAAGCCACCGAGCGAGGCAGACCAGTTGCCATTGACGTTTTCGTAGCTGTAGGTACGCACCCCAGTAGTCGTATCGTATAGAGACTTGGATACAATATTGTTTTCCGTGAGGTTGGCGAAGGCGAATAGATTTAGTGAGCTCTGCTTGGCTGCCGAGAAGATACTCATATTGGCCATTACATTGTGGCGGAAGCCTGGTAGCAGATTCTCGTTGCCGACATAGACTACGAGCGGATTGGTACTATCGCTAATGGGGGAGAGCTGGTTGACCGTAGGCTGGAAGCTCTGCCCACGATAGTCTAGTCTGAGGTTAAAGGCTCGTGAGGGCTTGTAGGTATAGCGCAGGGTAGGGGAGAAGTTCACCACATTGCGCTTGATAACCGTTTCGCCAGTGTGTAGCAGGCGTGTAGTGATTAGTTGCGAGGGGTCTACATTGAGCCCTGCTGTGAGATCACTTGTCTTGGTAGCGTATTTGAGGGCTAGACCTGCACGGTGCGCATAGAAGTCAGAGCGTAGCTCGTAGCTATTGCTTGCATTGTAGCTGTCGTACAGCCCTGTGGCCGCATTGAGGTCGTAGAGCGTGCGTGTAGTATTGCTAAACTGCCCACGTAGCTGATAGTTGAGCTGTAGGGCAAGGCGCTGGCTGAGAGGCTCTACGTAGTTAGCACGTAGACGAAACTCGCGTCCTCGCTCCTCGTTGCTGAGCTGCTGGTCTATGTGTGTGGTGCTGGCGCTACTGGCCACATAGGTATCGCTAAGGTATTGCCCCGAGAGGTCGTTGCCAGATAGTCGCCCCTCTAGCGAGAGGGCTACGGTGCGCCCCTTGTCGCTGAGCTTGTGGCTCATGTCTAGCTGTACACGCCCATCATAGACCTTGTTGTCTGTGGTCTGTGTGAGGCTACTTGTAGAGATGGTAGCTCCACTGAGCTCGTGTGCCGAGGAGGACGAGCTCAGATACAGGCCTTTACCCGTCCCGTAGCTCAGTCGTGGCGAGAGGATAAACTCTGTACGGCTGTTGGGCTTCCACTCTAGGCGCAGGTTGGTACCCACGTTCCATTTGTCGTTGTCTTCGCTGGTTTCGCCCTTGTCCACTGTGTTGCCAGCTGTCTGGATGTTGGTCGTCTCGCTCTTGGTCTGTACACCACGTTTGCTGTTGCCTACAAAGGCGCTACCCCCAGCCTGTGTCTTGCTGTCTATGCTGAGTATGAGGTTGGCCCCGAGCATACGGCTAATGGTGATACCATCACTGCTATTGTTGCGCTGCCAAGGACGTCGACCCGAGCCGCTGGCCATCTGAGCTATGTCGCTACGAGATATATCGCTAGCGATGTCAGAGAAGCCTGCGTTGTTGGTGTTGTTTAGGCTCCCGAGGATACTCCACTGCTTACCATCTGTAAAGCGGTTGAGCATAGCGCTAGCTTCGTAGCGCTCTTTGGTCCCTGCTCCTGCGAAGGCCGTCCCGAAGAGTCCCTGCTTACGTCCTGGCTTGATGGTGAGGTTAATGACTGTCTCATCATCGCCATCCGCAAAGCCTGTCATGCGGGCATTGTCGCTCTGCTTGTCTAAGACCTGTACCTTGTCGACAAGCTCGGCAGGTAGATTTTTGAGTGCCACTTTGGGGTCGCTTTCGAAAAAACGCTTGCCATCGACCATTATCTGAGTGATACTCTTACCGTTGACTGTAACGTTGCCGTTCTCGTCGACCTGAGCACCGGGGAGCTTTTTGATGAGCTCGAGTAGCTCTGCACCCTCAGCAGTAGTATAGCTGCCAGCATTGTACTCGATGGTGTCCCCCTTGACAACTACCTCAGTGGCCTTGCCAATGACTTGCACTTCTTTGAGCTGTCCGTCCTCGGCTAGGGCTATATCCTTTAGTTTGAGGTCACTCTTGCCAACGGTGATTTGCCAACGGTGATTTTTGTAGCCTACGAAGCTAATTTCTAGCGTGTAGGTCCCAGCGGGGACACCGCTGATGCGGTAATTGCCCTGTTTATCGCTAGCCTGCCCACCCTGTAGCTTGCCCGCTGCGTTTGTCAGACGTACGTTGGCGAAGGCTAGTGGAGTCTTGTTGTCATCGAGTACGCGTCCTCGGACGCTAACCTGAGCTAAAAGCCCAAGAGGAATGCAAAGGAATAGCAAAAGAGCTAGCCCTAGTCTGGATATAGGCTGAAAGTGCATAAATAATTCGTCTGGTTTGTGCTAAGGTTAGAGCCGAAAGGTTTATATTGGTTTAATTGCTCTCTATGTGAGCACCTTTATTCTGAATAGACGAAGCTGGTAAAAGAAGAGTCAGCCACCTAGCGATGGGGCGCTAGGCGGCTGACTGCCATTTATTATTGGGGAGACCCTTGGAGAGGTCTCCTATCGTCTGTCCTTAGAAAGAAACACCTACAGTAGTAAAGAAGCCTACGTTACGTTCCTTCAGGGCATCTACGTTGCTCTTGTTTAGGTTTAGGAGGCCATACTCGGCACCAAGACGTAGGTAGAAGCGCTGGTACTCGAGGGCTACAGAGCCATTGATACCGGCATCGAAGCGCTTGTAGCCATCCGTGATGCTTGTGTCACCGACCTTAGCTGAGAGCAGATAGGCTGCATAAGGGCCAAACTCGAGAGATACGCCTAGGTCGTTACCTAGGCTGGCACGTAGACCGAGGTTTACGGGGATGGCGATGCTGTGCATAGACTGGCGTACATCCTTGCCCAGATTACCTAGGTCGATACCCAAGATGTTCCCTAGCGAACCTACGGGATTCTCGATGTTAGTACCGTGGTTCTTGTAGGTTAGCCCTGGGGCTAGGTAGATCTGCGTGAGGGGGCTGTCGCTAAGCCCGATCTCTACAGCTGCACCAGCACGTAGGCCGAGGGCAATCTTGTACATGTCTGTAGAGGGAGAGGTGCTGATGTTACCGAAGTTAAGCCCTGCTTCTACACGAGGTTTGATGCTTGTTTGCGCTGATACGCCTGCTACAGCAGCTAGGCAGGCAAGAGCCGTCAAAACTGTCTTCTTCATCTCTTTTGCTATTATTAAAGTTGTTCTTTGTAGACTAGAGGCTCATGTAAGGTCCTATAGCCTGTTAATATATATTACGATTATATAACAAACTTCGTGGGTTTATGTTTCGCGACTCCCCTCTAGGGGCAGGGAAAACTTTCTCCCCACGCTGAGATGAATAACTTTTAGAAGGTCATCCCAATAGTTGTGAAGATACCCATATTGCGTAGTGAGTTATCCTCAATGGTTGGCTTGTTTAGGTCTGTGAAGCCGTACTCAGCCCCGAGACGGATGAAGTAGCGTTGATACTCGAGGGCTACAGAGCCATTGATACCAGCGTCGAAGCGCTTGAGGTCCTCGTTTTTGCTAGCACCTAGATAGCTAGATGATAGTAGGTACGAGAAGTAGGGGCCAAACTCTAGAGACACGCCTAGGTCGTTGCCGAGGCTGGCACGTAGACCGAGGTTTACCGGTAGCGAGAGGCTATTCATACTGAGGCGATTGTCTTCACCGTATTTTGTAACCTTGGCACCATGGTTTTTGTAGGTCAGCCCAGGGGCGAGGTATATCTCAGAGAGGGCCGATTGGCTGAGGGCGAACTCTAGGGCCACGCCAGCACGTAGGCCCGCAGCGATGTTGAAGTCGAGATTGCTCTCTTTGGGCTCTAGCTTGCCTAGGTTGAGACCTATCTCTACACGTGGCTTGATGCTGGTCTGAGCCGCTAGGCCGGCCGAAGTTGCTAGGGCAGCGATGGCTGCCAAGACGATTCTTTTCATATTTAGTGTTTGTTAGATTGCAGAGTCTCCAGCTCATAGAGCACAGAGCACCCCACAGTTTGTCTTTACTGAGTTATGGCTATGAGACAAACTGTGGGGTGTAGTGATTTATTGTATAGTCGAGGCGCTCAGCCTCGTAGCATTGGCTTAGGCTTCGCCCTGTCCAAAGTCGTTATTGCCTGCCTGCTGCATATCCTCGGGGAGGATGATAGGGGCTATCTGCTGCTCATAAGCGTTGATATTGCCCTGCAGTACACGTACGAAGCGCTTGAGGTTGTCTGGAGTCATGATCACACGGCTCTGCACCTTGGCGGCCTGTGTCCCAGGGAGTAGGCGGATGAAGTCGAGGACAAACTCGCTCTGAGAGTTCATCACGATAGCGAGATTGCTGTACACGCCATTGGCAAGCTCCTCAGGGATTTCGATATTGAAACCCTGGTTGTTCTGGTCTAGTTCTTGTTCTGACATATTATATGTAATGCTATTATTTAGTTCGTTCAGCGAAGCCAAAGATACAACAATCCGTCGAATGTGTGCCTATAGGGTCATAAAAAAGAGGGGAGCAAACTTCCCAGCTTGCTCCAACCTACTTAACCAAAACCTTAACTATGAAAATCTATGTTTTCATCAGCAAATGTACGCAATTATCTGAGAATAGACAAAACAAGCCCCCAGCTCGTAGCGGAAAAATGCTCGAGCGGGGGCTCAAATAACATTGCCTAGTGCTTATGTGCTGCCCCCGCCTAACGTTTGAGAGAGAGTCCGAAGCTACGGCTCGTCCTAGAGCCTAGACATTTTAGGCAGGGGCTTTGGGGTGTTTAGGCCGTACTAGCTTGGCTTGGGCTTTGGCATAGTCGTCCTAGGTAGCGCTCACACTGTCCGCAGAGATCATAGCCGAGCATAGCTCCTATGATGAAGTCTTCTTCGTGCCCGAGCTCGTGCAGATCTTTGCGCTCTAGCAGGCGGCGCACCGTCTCTATGCAGGCCGAGCGTCCGAAAAATAAGTTCGTTTTATTGCCTCCGGGAGTGGCCTTGCAGTAGTAGGCTATGCCACGCCCCTGTAGCTTGGGAATGATAGCCTGGCAGTCTGCGTGCGACAGGGTGCAGAGCACGAGGTAGCGAATACCTTTTTCGTACTCGTATATGTGGTGTGTAGCGATACGCTGCATTGTGCTGTCGGCCGAGAGCATATCGGCTTGCTCGGCGAGCGCTTGTGGGTAATGGCTGGGGTACATAGCTGTATATGTTCCTAAGGGTTTGCGTTGGTCTTCTCCTGTAGTCTGCGGTAGGGGGGATAGTGCCACCAGCGGTTACTGGATTGTAGCCTCTGCAAAGGTAGGGGGCTTAGCGGGTGCATCCAATACCTAGGTGAGGGGATTTTTGCGCTGTACGATACCTAGTGGGACTACCCCACAGACATCAATAACGACAAACCGTAAGGGGGCTTAGCTCCATCCCAGAGGTCGTGTAGTTGGTCTCTACCGTATGTGCGAGCGTACAGCCGCTGATGAACGCTCGTTTACTCCTGAGACTATTGTATCCTCTCTACTAGCAGTTCGTTGTGCTGCTAGCCTATGTAGGCTTGTGGTTCTTATATCTCTATGAATCAGTAGGCTATATGCTCTGTTAGCTTCCTGTCTCTACGCTTGCATAGGGCTCTGAAGAGATTAAATAAATACTATATATCGAAGCCCTCTGGCTCTGTATGTCAGGGCAACCGCATCAAATTCTGAGAAGCTTTCTGAGGTATTCTGGATTCATCGCCGCCTTAAACATTCTCTTCT
>JAXFXP010000136.1:0-7255 GCA_034091595.1 Porphyromonas sp. | reverse complement strand
ATTTCTCTCTAATCCCTTGAGCAATGTTGTCTCGCTGGCTTGATAGAATAGCCACAACCTCAGGATGGTCTACTCCGAGTGCGATAATCTCATTAATGTACTCTTGGCTCATATCTTGATAAGTGAGTTGCTTGATAGTTTGGATATACTGATTGAGAGACTCTCGCACTAGGGGCTTGTCGTAGGCCAGGCGTGCGCACTGCGTAAGCCACGCTAGTACTTGGTCTGCATAAGATATGGGATGATGTTTCACGCTCTGCCCTGTTTGTGTGGATGCACTCTCTTGGCTGGCTTCGCAACCATAGAGCGTCAGGTAAATCAAGTCGTACTGAGCAAAGTGCTCTCTGCCATATGCATCGTAGCGTAGTAACTGGTTGATTTGGTCCTCGGCATAGATCTTATTCTCGATAATCAGTCCATAGCTCTTGCCACTTACGAGTATATCTATTCGCCCCCTTGTGCTATCTGTTACAGGCCCAGCATATACCTCTCTTCGGCTTGTGATTTGCTCGTCTCTCGCCCAAGGGTAAGGGAGCGATAGGACATCGAAGAAGGCTCTGAGGAAAGCATCGCCACAGCCGTGGCTTCCCTGTGGGTCGAGCAGGTTGGCAATGATTGCCGAGTGCTTCAGCTCGTAGGTGGATAAGCCGAGAATGCTCAGTAAATTGTAGCGCTCGCCTCTGCGCAGGCGCTCCTGCTGGAGTGCCGCATCTTTGGCACAGATGACCCGAATAGCCTGGAAGGTCTCGTATTCCTCGTTACTCATGTTCGTTGTTGATTGATAGTTTTTTCCCCAATGCCTTCTTTGAGATCGCGCTGCTGGCGAAGATAGAGGCGCGCGCACATCTCGGCATCGTTACCTGCTCGGTGGTGTGCTCCGCGCTCTATTGCTAGCTGGTCGCAGAGAAAAGCTAATGAATTGCTTCCAAAGTTATAGAGTTGTCGGGCTATACTAAGTGAGCAATCCCAATTGAGGGGCCTCAAAGCAATGCCATAGAGGCGAGCCACATGCTCCAAACAGCTGCGATCGAATGAGGCATTGTGTGCCACAAAAGTGTTGTATTCGCCTAGGTATGTCCGCTCTATCTCTGCCCAAACCTCGGGAAAGTATGGGGCAGTGCAGGTGTCTTCGGGGCGAATGCCATGCACCTTCGTGTTCCAATAGTGATAGACATTGTCCTCGGGCTGTACGAGCCACGACCTAGTCTCGACTACCTGACCGTCACGAACCACACAGATGCCTACCTCGCAGATGGAGCTTCGCTTCGCAGTGGCGGTCTCGAAGTCTATCGCAATAAAGTTGAGTGCACTATTCATGGTGCTGAATCAGGTTTTTTATTTGTTGATACTCCGTCTTGAGCTCATCAACTTCTTCTTTATCCTTACAGTACTTAATGGCAGTGCTAAAATACTCTTGAGGAAAATGCACCTTGAGATAGAGCAACTGATAAGCCATCCAAGTGTAGCACACTGCATGTGCCTTATTGCTGTAACCCGATTCTAGCCCCTGCTCTGTGAGGAGGTATTTGTTAAATATCCTTAGAGCTTCGTCCTTTGAGCGTCCATTTTGCCGTGCTTTCTCGAAGAATAGGTCAAAGGACTTATTCATGGCTTCGATGTCTTCTTTTCTCAGCGCCCTCCACAGCTCATAGCTTTCCGTTTTTGAAAGCGCAGCGAAGTCTTGTACTAACCTCATAAATTGCTCTTGGTAAATCATTAGGCCATAAGTCTCCGACAAGATCTGCTCCTCAAGAACTGATTCGTAGACCATCTTCAAAGCCTGTCGCTTCGCCTCGATATACTCACAGGGTTCTACATAGAAACCATCCAGCCAAAGGTTACTTAAGGCGAACAGAGCGACCATCTCCTCAAAGTTGGCGGGGTGCAAACCTACACTATGATACTTCTTGAAAACACCAAAGAACGTCCCTCGAACCTGTCCACTCTGCAATAGTTCGAAGGTCTTCGCATCATCAATAGCGATTTCATCCAGATTGAGCGCAATGCCCTGCCTTTCCTTGATGAGAGCAACAGTATCCTTCAATACAGAAAGGACATTGTAGCTAAGTAGGTCTATCTGCACCAGCCCAGATTTTCTCGCAGCAAGCCCATCGACTTCCGTACAGAGGACTTGCTCTCCATCGCTATATTGACTATCTCGATAGACTAGAGGTGTATAGTCTCTGAGAGGATTGCATGTAACGACGATGCCACATAGGTGGGCATATCCATCGCTAGTACTGAGGTGGGCGACATGCTCATCTCCATACTCAGCCTTTAACCAATCAAGAAGCTTATCACGACCGATTTCATCTAGGTCAAGGTCAATGTCTGGAACCATCTCTCCCATAAAACGCTCCCACAGCAGACCGTGCTTGATGGGGTCTATGGACGTAATACCCAAGCAGTAATTGATGACGGAGCCTGCACTATTGTTGCGCCCTGGCCCCACCCAAATGCCCAATTCCTCTTTAGCCACCTTGACCATATTATGGTAGAATAGGAAGTAATTGGCTCCACCTATGGATCGGATAACTTGTAGCTCCTCCTTGATACGCTTAGTAAGCTCAATAGGATGCTGATTGCCATAGCGTATTGTAGCTCCCTCTTCAACGAGAGAGGCAAGATATTCATCTGCCGACCGAAAGATCTTTGGTATCTCAATAGCAGGGAGAGTATTCCCAATATTGTCCTTTGTATATCTATTACTCATAAACTCTTAGTTGTTATAGTACTCATCCTTCAAGATGTGCACACCGCTCTCTTGCTTGACTAATTGGGCGAATCTCCGTAGTTGCGTCTTCACCTCCTCGGGGCTTCCGAGGTCGCAAAGGCTAATCTTAAGCTGTATACTGATGCGTCCCTCTTTTTTGTCCTTAACACACTTGTGTCGATTCTCTGAGGCGATGAAGTTGTGAAGGTATTGTTCTTCTTTTTGTTCAGCTTCAACCTCTGGGTCTTTTAACCAAAGACTACTTTTTCCTTTTGGAGAAATAGAGACATTAAGTATGAGATAACTAGAAGACTTCTCTTCGCTAGCAAAAGCTTCCAGATTAGTGAGACCCTTAGCTTCAGACCTAAACCTACCATCGTCCGATACCTGGATGATTGACATCCATATTCGGTACTCGTCGGACTCCATAGCATCAAAGTAGTATTCATACAAGTAGCCATAGAGGTAGTCCCACCCCCACATATCCCATCTCACATCTAGATTAGCATAGCCATCGCCACCCTTCTTGAGACCTATAGGGCTAATAAAGTGTCGCCGACCTCGACAATAATTGTAGCGCTGGACTTCGCCCTGATTATAGCATTGCACTTCGCCTTGTATGAAGCGTATGAGGCTAAGGACATGCTTTTGGTATTGATGTAGTAGGCGAAAAGCACGGCGGACATCAATCAGTGCCTCCGTGAGTTGTTCGTTGTTAGTCGTATTCATCTGAAAAGGTCTTTGAATTGTTGTCTTGAATTCGGGTTAATGCCTATTGGTTCAAGCCTATTAAGAGGGGAGAAACGGTGTATGCCATGGAACTCAAACCCAAGGTAGATATACTGATATAGGCGTCCCTTAGCTCTATCTTTATCTTCATCAGTATTGGGTATAGTAGTAGAGCCGTGTACACGCTGATTCTCCTCTACAGCAACCAGCAGACTATGCCAAGAACTTTTGTAGACTGAGGTAGTACCTCCTTGATACTCTACTTTTTCGGTTTCTAGTGAGCTATTTCCACCAAGAGCGATGAGGATAAGAGACTGCTTATCCTTGCCGTATAGGTTGTGGTAGGCCTGTGCCTCGTTGCGCCACTGCCCAGCATACTGCCCAGCTTGTTCTCCTAACTTTGCTTCGATGATGACATCGCAATCCTTAAAGCGTAAGAAGACATCTGGCTCTACGAAACTGTCGTTACTCGTTCCTTCTGTCTTGTTCCACTTCGGCCAGAAGCGAAACTCTATGAGCTCTCCTGCTGAGCTGATTGGGCTTTGCTCTCCATGGCAAGCGCTAGAGAGGACTTGTCGTAGTTCATTGTCGGGCAATAATAGCAACGCCCCAAAGATCGTCGAGGTCTTCGTGTCTTCTTTATCCCTCTCTGTAGTTTGTTTGTACTTAGAGCTGTGTAGCATTCCGTGATTAGTCTTTGTTGTAATATGTTGTTAGGGTCTTGGCGAGTCGTCTCATTTGCTCACGGAGCGAAGCTGGCTCGAGGACCTCTACTTGGTCGCCTTGCTGCATGATGAGCTGAAGAAAGTTGTATGTAATCTTGACCTGATACTGAAAAATCGCAGATTCGTCATCACACTCGAGTTCTTCTTGTGAGGCGTGCAAGGGGAGGGTACGCAAATAATCTGGAGCAGGCCAGTAAGCACGTAGGACAACACGCTCTATGGGCTCTTGACTTGGGATAATACCCACACATCCGCATAAAACTTATCTATGTCAAAGTCTCTATTCACCTTAAACTCCCGATCTAGTAGATAGGCGTGAAGTATGCGGTCGAGTGCATAGATACGAATCTCGGGGATATTGGTTCGATGGCTTCTGTTGTAGTCCACAAAATAGGGATTGTTGCCAATGATGTACCAACGACGTTGCGACACCTTCAGGTGGTAAGGCTCGATGACGAAGGTTTTGGCTTCGTCTCGCCCAAATCCGTGATGCGTTATCTCTACTGCCCGCCCCTCGCGCATCGCCTGCATAAATAGGGTGAGCCACTTGTCCCCTGAGGGTATGTCCTCAAACTGGATGCGTCCCTCGAGCTTTTTATCTGCTTGTAGCTGATTTAGGGTGGCATAGGAGTCGATTAACCACGAGCGCAAGGCATCGCTTTGCAGTCGTTCTACATCCTCGATATGATACTGATAGCCTGGCACAGACTTGTCTATCTCTATCGAAACATCAAATATATCACGGATGGCATTGCGGTGGTTGTGAAAGGTGCGCAGGGGAAGCTCATCACCCTCGCCGTAGCTAAGCCCGCTCTGCTGCCACTTAGCGTTGATTTCTTTGTAAGTCAGCCTTTTGTATTGCCTAAGGAGGTCGATCAGCCATACATACCTCCCGAACAGATTCGATGGCATAAGTTTATTCATTTGTTAGCCAAACAAAGTTAGTAAGATCCACCCAACCGTGGGACAGGCGCAAGTATTCTTCAAAAACTACAGGGACAACACTTGCACCCTCGCTGAGAAGATTTTGCCTCATCGAGGAGAGGATCTCAAGATTATCATTGTGTCTAGCCTTGGAGGGGAAACGATGGCTTGGTCCTAGGCGAATGATTTGCACCTCGTCTGGGACATCTTGAGTATCCGTTCTAAGGCTTCGCTTGCGCTCCTCTGGGCTTAGGCAGTGGCGATGGCAAACGTTACGTGCCTCTACCTCCCCTGCTAAGCTCAGACAGCCTGATTCAGAACTGCTTCCACCTCGTGCAAAGCCTTCGATTTCTTGAATAAGATGCTGTATCTCGTGCAGCAAAATCCCCTCGGTCTGATACTCAAAGGGCGAGCGTGCTGTTCCCATACAAACCATCATTCCATAGTCTTCTGGCGAGAAGTAACCAGCCCACCGCCGTTGTGGGTTATAGAGCGCAAAGAGACGCAAGCGCTCTAGCTCTGGATATGCGACAAGTAGCTGTATGTCGTGCATGCAGTACCTAATATTGATTGCTTCGCCAAAGTGTCGCTTGAGATAGTCTTCTATCTTCTCTGTCGTGTGGAAAGGGTCTAGCACCTCGTAGCGCCACAAAGCATCAACCCCAAGCTCCCAGCCTGTCTCGAGCTTGATAGTACGCATATCCTGCCCCGTTTGATGCAAGCGGAGTGCCTTATGATATGCCTCGACCAAGTGTAGAGAGGGGCTGCGCTCGTCAAGGCGTTTAGCCCCAATGATGCCGATGTAGCTCATAAGTCTAGGTCGCTAGGGCTGTGAATAATCTCGGTCTTGCCCATGAGGTAATCCTCGAGGCAGATGCGCATGGGCTCTAAGCTAGGGCTCAGAGGAATTGAGTCAAGAAAGGCTTGCACCTCCTCCTTGCTCGGTGAGAGGAAGAGCATTTCCTCCTCGAAGCGAGCCAGACTCTGCCCCTCTCTGTCTAGGTATTCGCTATCCAGCACTGCCCTCAGAAAGCTTTGTAGATCGGGACTAAACACGATAGTAGTTGCCTGCTCTCGTCTCTCCAAATAGTTTCTCAGCTCTGTCGCTATGAGGTCTCTATGCCACCAGTCGATGGGGTGATGAGCATCCTTGCCTATCTCGGGGTCTCGCCATTGCAGATAGATCGCTCGGAGGCTTTGCCGTGTATGGGCACTCTGCAACAACAGTCCAGAGAACGCTAGGGTGTCTCGTGCTAATAGGTAGAGACGAGAATATTTCAGGACCTTCTGACCTCGGGTTTGCCCTGCTAGGACAGGAGCAGAGATACGCCTAAGGAGCTTTTGGTCGGTCGTTGGATGTGGCACTTGGTCTGAGCTTTGCCAGTCAAGCTGGGGCCAAGGCTCTTGCTCCGATAGCTCCGACTGAGAGACGATGTTGCGCACCTCGCCAACGGTCAGCTGAGCCCTAGGTATAATGATGACGGCTCCTAGCTGTGCCAAAGTCTGCACGATGATTTGGAACGCCTCCGAGTCGAAGGCCAGTCTATCAGTTGTGTAGTGCATGAGGCGCTTCTTGGGGCGTGCCGTCTCTGCCTGTTCGTAGATAGAGCTAACAGGCTGAGCATCGAAGTAAGCTCTAATCTCGCTAAATCTCGGGTCTCCCTCGAAGAGCTTCGAATGCTGGTCTCGGACGCTCAGCACAAAAGTCAGTTCCTCCTCGCCCTCGCGATAGGGCAAGAGGGCAAAGTCTACCCCTATGCCCGTGATGATGTAGCTCGTGTGGCTGTTGTTGGCATAGCGCATCCCCTCGCCTATGGGTAGAGAGACCATGCTAAGCGCTTCTCGTAGCTTCGACTCATTAAGTGGTAGCAGCAAGCCGTGTCGGCTCAGTGGCTTCTCGCTGGTCGAGCCCTCGAGCGAGAAGTTGATGAAGCGAGGCTTTAGACTCGATATAGCGGGATGGACATACGCCCCGAGGATATTGCCTGTGATGATTTTGCGTTCAATAACCTTATTGTTATGCTCTGCTATCTCTCGACTCCAGACGGCTTCACTGGGACGCCATTGCCTTGATTGGAGGATTTCTTTCAGACGTTTGTAGTTGCTCCACCTGTCGTTGTGCACCAAATTGATGCGTAGCTCCGTGTAGACTGCACTTAGGGCA
>JAXFXP010000135.1:0-14615 GCA_034091595.1 Porphyromonas sp. | reverse complement strand
TATCTTGGCCTGCTTGGCTGCCAAGCGCTTCAACGTCTACAAAACCATCGCTAAGGAGGAGAATATAGACTATATCCCCCTAGCCTATCGCCTCGATATTGGCACCCTAATCAACAAAAAGCTATTAGCAGCAGGACATATATATCGTATGCTCATCGGCCAGTCTATGGGCTCTATCGTATTCCTATCGATGGTAAACGCTGAGCTCGCAGAGCTGGTAGTGGGGCGTAACTCTCCCCTCGTAGGCAAGAAAGTGAAGGACCTAAAGCTACCCGATAATATGACGCTCGGCGGGATGCTCCATAATGGAACTCCACAGATGGTACACGGTAATACGATCATCTCTGAGCACGACCTAATGATAGTCTTCTATCACGATGTTTCCCTAGAGCGACTAAAGAAGCTCTTCAACTAACACTCGGTATAGACCGAGCTCTCTATGGACGGGATACGTAAAATAAATACCCACTTTATCGCTAAGATAGTGGGGCAGATGTGTTTCTTCGAGCTACCCCTGATGCTTGCTTGCCTAGGGGTAGCTTACTACTATAATAATGCACTCGAACCTTTCGCTGCCGGGTTTGTCCTATACCTTGTGGTAGGATTACTTCTCTACGGCTATGGCCTTAAGCAGAACAAGATTACTATCGGACGACGTGAAGGCATGCTGGCTGTTACTGCCACCTGGCTCGTGCTCTCAATCGTGGCAACGGTACCGATACTGCTGAGCCCTGGCTCTACCAATGACTTCTGGGTAGCGCTCTTCGAGACCGTATCTGGCTTTACTACTACAGGAGCGACCACCTATGCGCATATTGACGACATAGAGCACAGTATCCTCTTCTGGCGAGCACTGATGCAGTGGCAGGGAGGTATCGGGATTGTAGTCTTCACCGTTGCCTTAGTCCCAATGCTCTCTGGCGGTGTAGGTATTAGTCAAGTATTTAATGCAGAGACTACCGGTATTACGCATGACCGTTTCTTACCTAAGATATCAGATGTTGCTAAGCGCCTGACAGCTGTCTATATAGGCATAACGGCAATACTGATTGGTCTACTGCTAATAGGTCCTATGGGGTTATTCGACTCCGTCTGCCACGCACTCACCACTATTTCGACTGGAGGATATTCGACTCGTACTGATGGTATACTCGCCTTCAATAGTCCCTATACCGAGTATGTAATTGCCGCCTTTATGTTCATCGGGAGTCTCAATCTAGCACTTATTTACTTCCTGCTGATTGGCAAACCATTGAGACTTATACTAGACGAAGAGTTCCGCTGGTTCACTCTTTTCATCGTTACAGCTACTGCTATCACGACCTGGTGGCTGTGGCACAATGGGCTATACCATAGCCTCGAGGAAACTTTCCGTCGGGCCGTCTTCCAGTGTACCTCCTTGGGCTCAAGTACGGGCTTTCTGACGGCTGATATTACGCTTTGGAAGCCTTTCTTCTGGACGCTAGCCTTGCTCCTAATGTTTGTCAATGGCTGCACGGGTTCCACCTCTGGAGGGATGAAGATGGCCCGCTTCATAGTACTCGTCAAGAACCTACGCAACGAGTTCAAAAAACAGGTACGTCCTCATATGCTTACACCTGTCATATTCAATGGCCGCCAGGTAAGTATCAGCGTGGTACATCAGATACTTGCTTTCTGTGTATTGTATGTAGTCTTGATATTCCTTGGTGCGGCTCTGATTATGCTCGCAGGTAATGACTTCGACTCAAGTATCAGTATCGCAGTGGCCTGCATTAGTAACTCGGGGCCTGGTATTGGGCGCTATGTAAGCTCTGTAGCTTCTGCTGATGACTTCAGCAAGTTCGTCCTCTCATTCCTTATGCTAGCGGGACGCCTCGAAGTGTTTACATTCATCGGTATCCTAACTCCTTATTTCTGGAAGCGCTAGCCTTAGACCTCTGCCTGACCAATTCGAAACAGCAAAGCCCTTAGAGCAAATTCACTTGCTCTAAGGGCTTTTGACAATGCCTATCCATAGTTACTACGAAAGGATAATAGAGGCCCCTCTATTCACCTGTATAGAGAGCTAAAGTTTTTAGTACTGCAATCTCGATTTTGCAGTACTGCAAATTTCCATTTTCAGTACTCCAACTTTTTAGCCCCACAAGAGGAGGGAAATAATAGGCTCGAATAAGCCTCGGCTAAGAAGCACTCGGGGGGGCTCCTGTGGGCTTAGATTCGGAGCGTTCACCTTTACCCTTATTCATCTTAGCATCCATAGCCTTGATGTAGGCAGCGTCCTGCAATACATAGCGCATATATATAGCATATATAGCCATTGTCGCAGGCAGTGCTATCAGCATACCGAAAAAGCCCAATAGATAGCCCCACACAGCTAGAGCCAAGAGTATCAGCGAAGGTCGCATCCCCATGCTAACGCCCATAATACGAGGCACGAGTATGCTGTCCTGGATAATCTGTACTACCATCAGGACTCCGTAAGCCATCCCAATACTTACCCATACATTCTCGCCCGTCTGTAAGCCCATCAGTAGGCCTGCTAGACCAAGCGGAATGATTCCGAGCGCTTGCATATAAGGGATGAAGTTGAGGAAGCCGATAAGCAAACCCATTACAATAGCTAGAGGTAAGCCGATAATACTAAAGCCGATACAGAGTAGAATACCAACACTCAGTGCTATCAGGGCTTGGCCTCGGAAGTAGCTATTCATATAATAATCTATCTCCCGCATAATCTGGTGCACCATAGGACGTGCCGAGCTCGGGAACATCCCGATAAAGCCGTGGGCTAGTCCCTCTAGATCCATCATAATGAAGATGAAATAGATGATACCCATAGCGAAGACAACACCCCAAGAAAATACAGAGAGTGTGCTAGAGATAAGTCCTCCAGCCTTGTCGAATATATTCTCGCCAGTAGCGATGATACTATCCAGACTCAGACTCTGCACAATGCGCTTAAGGTCAAACTGACGCTGAAGACTACGTTCTAGTCCATCCGGAAGAACCTTGCTCAGCAAACCCTCGCCATCAGAGTGCAACTTGATAGCGTCAATAGTACGGACTACTTCCTCCTGGATAGCAGGTACTAGGTAAAGAATACCCAGTACCACCAAACTCATCGTAATCAGAAATACGACTAGCACCGCTAACCCCCTACTACGAATGCCCATACGTCGCTGCAGGAAGCGCACAAAAGGCATCATCACATAAGCAAAGATACCTGCGAGCAAGAATGGCAATAAGACCTCCCAAATAGCAGCCACAGCACTCGCTAAGGCGAGACTGCACAAGACGAAGAGGGCTATCCGGACAGTACGGTCTAGTGTAAAGGGTCGATTGAGAAAACGGTCCATCTTTTTGTACTACTTAGCCTTGGCTTGAGTTGCGTTACGCTCGAAACGAAAGGGGAAGAGTTCCGAAGGTGTATGCATACGATACATCTCTTTGCGAAGGCGTTCGGCAACACGGGGATATTTATCAATGAGGTTATTGCTCTCTCCTAGGTCCTTGGCCAGGTTGTATAACTCCCACTTAGGATTGTCGGTATTGACACCCTGTTGTATGAGCTTCCATTGTCCCTTACGTATGGCCATACGCCCACCTTCCTCATGAAACTCCCAAAAGAGGCTGCGCTTGCTCGGTAGCTTACTACCTCTAGTAAGCGCTGGCATTAGGTCGATACCGTCCGTATCGCTTTGCTGCCCCAGCAGGCTAGCGAAGGTTTTGTGCCAATCCCAAAAAGCAGCAGCCCCAGTGTGTACGCTACCGGGCTTTATCTTTCCGCTCCACGAGGCAATCATAGGGACACGGATGCCCCCCTCATATAGAGCACGCTTAGTCCCCCGAAGTGGACCGTTACTATCAAAATACTCGGGGTCTGCCCCACCCTCTAGGTGCGGACCATTGTCGCTAGTGAAAACGATAAGAGTATTCTCTAGCACTCCCAACTCCTGCAGCTGCTTGCACACTTGGCCCACATAGCGGTCTAGCTGCTCTACCATTGCGGCAAAAGAAGCGTGTGCATCGGGGGTTGCAGGGTAATCACCAGCCCATCGTGGCTCCCAAGGCTTAGGCGTAAGGCGCTTGCGGTACTTGTCGTAAAGGTCTTCGTGAGGTAGGTTTAGCTCTGCGTGCGGCAGTGTGTAGGTAAGCATAGCAAAGAAGGGTTGGCTAGACTTGACCGACTCTGTAATAAACCTAAGACCTGCCTCCTGTATCAATGTAGGGGCATAGACCTGCCGAGCATTATCTTTATTGGCAGTCAAGAGCACACGATTGCGACCATCCCAGAGATGCTCAGGATAGTAAAGATGGCTCTCCCGCTGGCAATTATACCCGTAGAAGGTATCGAAGCCTCTATCAAGAGGCTCTGCCCCCGAGCCAGGATAGCCTAGCCCCCACTTACCGAAGATACCGGTGCGATAGCCAGCCTGGCGGAATAGCTGCCCCAGCGTAGGTAGTTTCGCCATAGGCTCTTGTCCCTCGGGCTTGATCTCTTTGTTACCACGGATTTTGGTATGTCCTGTATGTAAACCCGTCATTAGCGAGGCCCTAGAGGGGGCACTGACTGAGCAGCCAGCATAAAAGTCAGTAAAGCGTACCCCTTGCTTCGCTAGAGCATCGATATTAGGAGTCTCTATAAGCTTCTGCCCATAGCAAGCTATGTCTGCATAACCAAGGTCATCGGCCAGGATAAACACGACATTGGGCTTAGCCCCTGTCTGAGCCAGCATAGCAGAGCTTAAGCCAAGGGCAACAAAAGGTGATAGTTTTTTGAGTTCTAGCATATGCATTCTCTTGATACGTATTGAGTTACTAGCAAGGTATTTTGGCTACCCGTGCCTCGTGACGTCCTCCCTCAAAGTCCGTTGCCAGGAAAGCTTTCACCATCTGGGCGCACAAGTCCTCGTCTACAAAGCGTGCAGGGATAGAGAGTACATTGGCATCATTGTGCTGACGGGCTAGCTCGGCTAGCTCTACCTGCCAGCATAGGGCAGCTCGCACACGGCTGTGCTTATTCAGAGCCATAGAGATACCATTACCCGAGCCACAGAAAGCAATACCACGCTCTAGCTCACCTTTATCAATAGCAGCACCCATCAAGTGCGCATAATCGGGATAGTCTGCACGCTCGCTGCTGTGGCAACCGTAGTCTACGACCTCGTAACCCATATCTAGTAGTAGCTGATGTACATAGACTTTAGTATCATAGCCTGCGTGGTCGCTACAGAGTCCTATTAGTTTAGTCATAATATCTTATACAGTTATAATGTGGCTGTTGCACAGCCTCGAACGGCCGAGCTTTACTCTACCGCCCTAGGCTATGCAACAATTCCTAGTTAATAAGGCTTGGTTAGCCTAGTATCTGCTTTACCTGCTTGTAAACATTCTCTGCAGTGAAGCCTAGCTCGTAGTCAAGCACCTTATAAGGCGCAGAGAAACCAAAGGAGTTGAGCCCCCAGATATTCTCTTCTTTGCCCACGAGGCCCAGTAGATTAACAGGCAGACCAGCTGTGAGCCCGAAGCGCTCTACACCTGTAGGCAATACACTTTCCTGGTAGTCCTTGCTTTGCTTGCGGAATAGACCTTCGCTAGGTACAGATACGATGCTTAGCTTAACACCATCCTTGCGGAGCAACTCTGCACCCTCTACGAGTGTAGCTACCTCACTACCTGAGGCGAGTAGTACTATCTGAGGTTGCTCGTCGCTGTTTACCACATAGGCCCCTCTACGTGCCTGCTCGGCCTCGGCATAGCGGCTAGCACCACTCTGGCTCACGGGGAGGTCGTTGATATTCTGACGAGAGAGTATCAGAGCCGTTGGCGTGTCTCTATTCTCCATAGCCATACGCCACGACCAAGTAGTCTCCTGTACGTCTGCTGGGCGTAGTACGAGTACGCTATTGCGGTGGCTGTGGTTCTGTAGCTTCTCCATCAGACGTATCTGTGCTTCATGCTCTACAGGCTCGTGCGTTGGGCCGTCTTCGCCGACACGGAAGGCATCGTGCGTCCAGATAAACTTCACAGGTAGCTCCATCAGAGCTGCCATACGCACAGCAGGCTTCATATAGTCGCTGAAGACAAAGAAAGTACCGCAGGCTGTGTGTACACCACCGTGCAGTGTCATACCTATGCAGAGGCAAGCCATCGTTAGCTCGGCCACCCCAGGCTGTAGGAACATACCGCCGAAGTCGCTACGTGTGATAGCACGAGTTTTCTTGAGGAAGCCGTCCGTCTTGTCGCTATTAGAGAGGTCAGCAGAGCTAACTATCATATTCTCTACCTGTGTAGCCAAGGCTCCCAGTACCGTAGCACTGGCTGCTCGTGTAGCCTGATTAGCCTTCTGCTCTATAGCGTCCCAATTGATCTCAGGCATCTTGCCAGAGAACCAATCATCGTACTTCTGCGCTAGCTCTACATTATCTGCACGCCAGCGTTCCTCCTCGGCAAGGCGCTCGTCTGCGAGGCGCTCTAGCTCCTTGAGGCGGGCGGTATATAGCTCCTCTACCTCTGGGTAGATACGGAAGGGGTTCTCTGGGTCTCCACCTAGGTTACGAATAGTAGCCTCTATGCTAGCACCTGCATCACTCAGAGGCTGCCCATGTGTACTAACCTTACCTTCGTACGAGGTACCATCAGCACCGACAGCACCCTTGGCCATAATCGTATGACCAATAATCAGTGTTGGCTTGCCTACGATAGCCTTAGCAGTGCGCAGAGCCGTACGTATCTCCTCGGCATCGTTGCCATTGATCTCGAGTACGTGCCAACCCCAAGCTTCATACTTGGCCTTGATATCTTCACTATTAACCTCGCTTACCTTGGTCGATAGCTGCACATCGTTGGCATCGTAAAACATGATTAGGTTATCAAGCCCTAGGTGGCCAGCGATACGGCCTGCACCCTGAGATATTTCTTCCTGAATACCGCCATCACTGATATAGGCATAAATCGTTTGGCTCATTAGCCAGCCGAATCTATTCTCTAGGAACTTGGCGGCTATAGCAGCACCCACACCATATACATGGCCTTGACCAAGAGGACCAGAGGTATTCTCTACACCACGGCGTACATCTACCTCGGGGTGTCCGGGAGTAACACTCTGCCACTGGCGGAACTGCTTAAGATCCTCCATACTATACTTGCCAATCAGCGCTAGCTGTGAGTAGAGCATCGGCGACATATGTCCTGGGTCTAGGAAGAAACGGTCTCTACCTGGCCACTCAGGACGCTGGGGATCGAAGATTAGAAACTCTGAAAACAGAACATTGATAAAGTCTGCACCGCCCATAGCTCCGCCAGGGTGGCCACTACGAGACTTCTCAACCATAGACGCAGCAAGGACACGGATGTTGTCTGCTGCTAGGTTTAGCTGCTGAATACTATTCATCGTATTTGTAGTACTACATTGGGATTATTACTGTAGTCCAAAGGTACGAATATATTAGCGACTATCCGTAATGCAGGTAGTGATAGCTCTATTCACAGAGTTATTAGTCGGTCAGTCGTTGGTACTTTCTCCTTCACTCGCTAGTGTACGGTCATTCACGCCGAGATGTATAAGTAGCGAAATAGGGCTTTTCGCTAACTTTGTACGTCGCTTTAAGTAGAACCTGAATACAAGTCTTCATGCTAGACACTATTATCAAATGGAGTATTAAACACAAGCTGGCCGTAGCTTTCGGCACTCTGATGCTCGTACTGTGGGGTATATGGAGTGCTACACGCCTAGCTATAGATGCCGTGCCAGACATCACCAACAATCAGATACAGATTATTACCACAGCCCCCAGTCTAGCCACGCAGGAAGTAGAGCAGCTCGTTACGGCTCCTATCGAACGCCAAATGAGCAATATCCCTGGGCGTGTAGAGATGAGGTCTATATCTCGCTTTGGCCTATCTGTCATCACGCTCGTATTTGAGGAGCACATAGACGACCTAGTATCTAGGCAGATGGTCAGCGAGCGCTTACAGCAGGTAGCCTCAGAGCTACCTGAGGCTGTAGATAAGCCAGAGCTAGCCCCGATGAGCACGGGACTAGGAGAAGTGTACCAATATATCCTCAAACCTAAAAAAGCGGGGGCATATAGCCCGATGCAGCTACGAGAGCTACAGGACTGGGTCGTAGCCCGCCAACTGAATGGTACCCGAGGCGTAGCTGAGGTAAATAGCTTCGGAGGCTTCCTCAAGCAATATGAAGTCTCTGTAGACCCTAATAAGCTACGCGCTATGGGTGTAAGCATCGGCGCTATCTACGAAGCTCTCGCAGCTGGCAACCAGAATACTGGTGGAGCTTACATAGACAAAAAGCCCAATGCCTACTTCATCCGTGGTGTGGGGATGGTCGGCTCGCTAGACGAGATAGGACAAATCGCAGTCCGTAGCAATGATGGTAATACTATACTTATACGCGACCTCGCCAAGCTTAGCTACGGCTCAGCTATCAGATACGGTGCACTCAGTGTAAATGGTCGAGAGGAAGCCGTCGGAGGCATCGTAATGATGCTGAAAGGAGAGAATAGTCATCAAGTAGTAGAGAACATCAAAAAGCGTCTATCAGAAATACAGAAGTCTCTCCCTAGCGATGTGCTTATAGAGCCTTACCTAGACCGTACTGACCTGATAGACCGTGCTATTGCTACTGTAGAGAAGAATCTCCTAGAGGGAGCATTAATAGTCATTTTTGTGCTCGTACTCTTCCTAGGTAATTTGCGGGCTGGTATGATAGTAGCTTCGGCCATACCACTATCTCTACTTTTTGCACTGGCGATGATGAACCTATTTGGTGTCAGTGCCAACCTAATGAGTCTAGGGGCAATAGACTTCGGGCTAATTGTAGACGGTGCTGTTATTGTCGTAGAGGCAACTCTACACCACCTAGCACTACGCAAGAGCCAAACACCCCTAACGCAGAGCGAGATGGACGACGAGGTCTACCACTCAGCTGCACAAATACGTAGTAGTGCCACCTTCGGAGAGATCATTATCCTTATCGTATATATACCCATCTTTACGTTAGTAGGTGTAGAGGGCAAAATGTTTGCGCCAATGGCTATGACCGTAGGCTTTGCTATTATAGGAGCACTGATACTCTCGCTCACCTATATCCCCATGATGTGCGCACGCTTCCTAAGCAAAACGCCCAGCACAGAGCCTAATATCTCTGACCGCATGATGCAGAAGGTATCGAGCTGGTATGCCCCCAAGCTCGAGTGGGTCCTCCGTCGTAGTAAGCTCGTACTCTCTACGACCATAGGCCTATTTGTCCTAGCGCTTGTGGCTTTCTCTCGTATGGGTGGTGAGTTTATACCTCAGCTACAGGAGGGAGACTTTGCCTATCAGTGCGTAGTCCCTCAGGGAGCATCCCTTAGCCAAAGTGTAGCTACAAGTATGCAGGCTGCACGCATTATGATGAGCTTCCCAGAGGTCAAGACCGTGGTCGGAAAAACAGGTTCAGCCGAAGTACCTACAGACCCTATGCCTCCCGAAGCTACAGATATGATGGTGGTACTGCATCCCAAAGAAGAGTGGCCCACAGCCAAAAGTTACGAAGAACTAGCCAACGAAATTAGCGAGAAGCTTAAGGCAATACCAGGTGTTTACTTCGAGAAAAGCCAGCCCATACAGATGCGCTTCAATGAGCTAATGACTGGAGTGCGGCAGGATGTAGCCGTAAAGATATTCGGAGAAAACCTAGACAGCCTAGCAGGCCTAGCTGTACGTGTCGCTGAGGTTGTCAAAGGCATAGACGGAGCTACAGACCCGCAGGTAGAGGCTATCACAGGCTTACCGCAGATTAGCGTCGAGTACGACAGGCTACGCCTGGCCAACCATGGTATTAGCATTCAGGAGGTGAATGATGCCCTTAGCAGTGCTTTTGCTGGTCGTATCGTTGGGCAAGCTTTCGAAAACGAACGTAGCTTCGACGTCGTAGTAAGACTAGACAGCACCTACCGCCAGGATATAGAGGATGTGCGTAGCCTACCTATTGCTACGCAGAACGGTAGCCTTATCCCCCTAGGTCAGCTAGCACGCATAGACTATAAGCTGGGGCCGGCACAAATCAGTCGTGAGGATGGCAAGCGGCGCATTGTCATTGGCTTCAATGTATCAGGGCGAGATGTCGCTAGCGTTGTCGGGGATCTTCGGAGTCAGCTAGCGGAACTACCGCTACCAACAGGCTATTACCTTAGCTATGGCGGACAGTTCGAAAACCTAGAGGCAGCTAGCGCTCGCCTTATGATAGCCGTACCGGTTTCGCTACTTCTCATCTTTGGTCTACTCTATATAACTTTCGGATCAGCACGCTGGGCTATGCTTATATTTACTGCTATCCCGATGAGTGCTATCGGAGGGGTGGCGGCTTTGCTACTGCGTGGTATGCCTTTTAGTATTAGTGCAGGTATTGGTTTCATAGCGCTTTTCGGGGTGGCTGTGCTCAATGGTATCGTCCTCGTAGGCACCTTCAACCGTCTGGAGCGCGAGGGGGAGCACGATATACTAGTACGCATACGTCGTGGTGCTGCCGAGCGCCTGCGCCCAGTGCTAATGACCGCTACTGTAGCTAGCATAGGCTTCCTGCCGATGGCGCTCAGCACTAGCTCTGGCGCCGAAGTACAGAAACCTCTCGCTACCGTAGTAATAGGTGGGCTTATCTCTGCCACCATCCTAACACTTTTCGTCCTACCGATATTGTACAAGATGTTTAGTCAAGTCCGAATACATCGCCCTAGAGTAAAGACTGCTCTCTGTCTACTGCTACTCTGCTCTACCTCCACACAGCTAGGAGCACAGCAGAGCAATAAGCCTACAATAGACAAAACGACAGTAATCAATCTCCTTGACGCAGAGCTAGGAGCTATCAGTACCAATCGTCGACTAGATGCTAGCCGATGGAGGAGCAAAAGTGCGATGACACTACAGGGCACAAGCAGCGAGCTACCCAAGCTTAGCCTCAGTGGGCAGTATGGTCAATTCAGCAGTATGGAGCGAGACCTAGCTTTTACAGCCGAGCAGAGCATACCATTCCCCACACTATTCGCAGCTCGTAGACGTCTGCTACGCTACTCAGCACAGCTGGCCCAGAAAGAGGAAGAGCTGGTAGAGAAAGAGCTACGAGCCGAGGTACGTAGCACCTACTACACCATACTCTACCTATCGACACGCCTAAGACAAAGCGAGCGCCTCGATAGCCTATATGCTAGTCTCATCAAACGTAGTGAGCTACGCCAATCTGTGGGGGAAGATAACGGCTTAGCTCTCCTACAGAGCCGCAGTAGGCAACTACAGCAAAGCTTAGCACTCGGAGGCCTACGCACACAGCTAACAGCTGCACGTAGCAAGCTAGCTAGACTAATAGGGATAGATAGCGTAAAGCTATGGGAGCAAGAGCTAAATCTCGGCAATAGTCAAATGCAAGAGTATCTAAAGCTATGCGACGAAGCTGAGCTTAGTAGCGAAGAGAGCTCACAGGCGAAGAGAGCCAAAGCTCTCGTAGAGCAAACTCGAGCTGAGGGCGCTCTCCTACGTGCCGAGCAGCACCCCGAGCTGGTACTAGGCTATACCAATCAGTCTATTATTGGTATGCATAGCGTACAGGGTGTAGAGCGATGGTTCGGCCGAGATAAGCGCTTCCATTCATTTAACTTCGGGGTCAACATCCCCTTATCATTCGGAGCCAACAGGGCCAAACGCAAAGCCCACGAAGAAAAAGTAAAGTCCGAAGAGCTAGACTACACAGCTACGCTACAAGAGCTACGTGAGCTAGGCACTACTCTGGCGAACGAATTTCGCCAAGCACTCACTACCTACGAGCGCTACCGAGACGAGGGCTTGCCACAAGCCCAACGTATGCTCAGCGCTAGCGAAACAGCTTATCGTGCCGGAGAGGCGAGCCATATAGAGCTAGCACGCAGTATAGAGCTATATATAGAGGCCGAACGCAGTTACCTAGATGCCATCTACAACTGCCATCTAATAGGTAATAAGCTCAAAGCATTGATGGGTGATAGACTAACAACAGAGGGACATACCTACCCTGCAAAATAACAAGATACTATATGAACAATAAGATAAAACTGCTGAGCCTATGGGGGCTAAGCCTAGCACTACTCACCAGCCTCCCCTCCTGCCAGTCGGGCAAAGCACAGCAGGGGCAGGAGGAAAACCACAGCGAGGCAAGTACAGACAGCGAGCAGGCTTTCCTTACCCACGACAACCTAAAAGCAGCTGGGATACGCATCGGCAAGCTAGAGTACAAAGAACTAAGTGCTACCATCCGAGCCAATGGCATGCTGAAAGTCCCCAATAGCGACAAGGGACTTGTCAGCAGTCTATATGGCGGTGTAGTGCAGCGCTTCCTGGTCCACCAGGGACAACGAGTAGTGCGTGGTCAGGCTATTGCTATTATTAGTAATCCACAGTTCGTGCAGATGCAGGAGGAGTACCTAAGCACCAAGAGCAGGCTTGTCTACGCCGAGCAAGAGCTACGTAGACAAGAAGCTCTACAGAGTAGCGAGGCTGGCATCGGTAAACAGCTACAGAGCGCCCAAGCGGAGCTAGGAGCTCTACGTAGTCGTCGTGCCTCTCTAGCTCAGCAATTACGCCTAATGGGTATTAGCCCCGAGAAGCTAAGCATCGACAACATACGCAGTACCATCAGTGTAAGTACCCCCGTAAGTGGTATCGTTGGCGAACTGAGTGTGCAGCTCGGAGCCTACGTAGACCCATCTACGCCCATATGCTCTGTAATCAACAACGAAGCCCTGCATCTAGACCTCAACGTCTATGAGCAAGACCTCCCTAAGCTCAAAGTAGGACAAAAGATACACTTCCGCCTTACCAACAACCCTAGCGAAGAGTATGATGCTATTATTCATACCATAGGCGGAAGCTTCGAGGCTGGCAGCCGTGCCATAGCTGTACACTGCAGACTAGAGGGCAAGCCCCTAGGGCTTATCGATGGTATGAGTACGACGGGGCTCATTAGCATAGGGGAAGTCTTGACCCCTGCCCTACCTGACGATGCTATTGTCAATTATGAGGGCAAAGACTACGTCTTCCTACAGCTTAGTGATGATCCCGCCCACAGTCATGAGCACGACTACACAGCTCAGGACAGTGCCAAGACTAATACCCGAGCCGAGGCCACAATAGAGGCTAATAAACACACAGATACACGTGCAGACCATATACATGCTGAGGATGGGCACCGCTTCCGACGTGTACAAGTGCTACGTGGTGCCTCTGCCCTTGGCTATACTGCCATAAGCTTTTTGGAAGACATCCCTAGCGATGCCTCCTTTGTCCTATCCGGAGCATTTTTTGTCAACGCTGTACTAACACCCAATGCAGGGCATAACCACGCACACTAAAACGAGCTACTAGAGCAGGCTCTCTGCTGTAGTACTAAAAACGAAAAATTGCAGTGCTGCAACCTCGAGATTGCAGTACTGCAATTTTCACTTTTTAGTAGTAAAAAATTTATCTCCTCCCTCTGCAGGCTTCGGACTACCCTAGAGACTCTGCGGCACCAGAGTCCTCACAGGCTATCCCCAAGCTACTCTCTAGGCTGACGACGACAAATCAGAGCGAAGGAGCAGTAGCTACAGTCCTTGACCTTGTCTGTCTGCACAAAGTCCTTACTATAGTCATACAATTCCTCTAGTTTAGAGCGCAATAGCTCTAGATATTCATCTCTAAGCTCATCATAATTGGTCCACTCACCCTTGCTCTTATCTTTACGATACGAATGCTTATATCCCTCAACAGCTCCATACATCATCCTAGCCAAATAGAGCCCTGGCCGTAACGGTAGGCGAGCATAGTGCTCCTTGTTCTGTACCTGTGCATTGCAGCGCAGCTGACCCTCTCGAAACATCTCGCAGTAAAGCAAAGTCTGTAGGATAGCCTTACGATCAGACACATTGCCAAAGAGCGTCGCAACGTCTTTGAAACTAGTCATTTTATCACTCCCTGTCTTATAGTCCAGTATATTGATGCAGTCCCCTTGGCTAGCATCACGGCTAAGGTCAATGCGGTCGATATAACCTTTGAAGCGGACCTTGCTCGTTTGTCCCGAGAGACTTATGTCTATACTATGATAGACCTCAGCCTCAGAGTAAAGATACACGAAAGGTGTACGCTGTAAGTCGTAGCGTAGTATACTCTCCATAAGTGTGGCCATCAAGCGGATGTTATAGGCATCGAGCTCTGTCATAAGACGGCCATCTGAATGCTGAGAGAAATACTCAGTATAATGTTTGCGGACAAGCTCCGAGAGCCGTTCCGTACCGTACTTTAGATAATTCTCCTCAAGATACTTGGCCTCTATCACAGAGCCTGCAGGGACATTATACACAGACTTCGCTAGGGTATCGTGTAGGATTGTACCAAAATCGCTCTCAGAGATAAGCTCACCAGCCTCATCCTCCTCATTGATGTCCAATATGTGTCGGTAATAAAACTTCAGAGGACATAACAGGTAATCATTTAGCTTGCTCGCCGAGAGAGCGGCTGGTCGCTCTCCGTTGGCTAGAGGTCCTACCTCTCCGAGCCACGCATTCAGCCTCTCAGCTATTCGAGGGTCGCTATCTTTGGCTATTCTGATTTCCGATACCGGCAGTGGTCTA
>JAXFXP010000134.1:0-2031 GCA_034091595.1 Porphyromonas sp. | reverse complement strand
AGGAACTCCTCGACAATGCGCAGCTCAATATCGGGGTTAATATCCCGCAGGCGCTCGGCCAGTACGCTGGCTTTGGGGCGACCTATCTGACTGGTCGTGGCTACTATCTGTCTATTGATATTGGAGGGCTGTATGATGTCTGCATCTACTATCGTCAGTCGTCCGATACCAGCTCGGGCAAGCATCTCTGTGGCTACACCGCCTACGCCACCCAGCCCAACAACTAGGACATGGCAGCGTTGATATTCGTTCACTCGTTCGTCTCCGAGCAGTTGTCGGGTGCGTTCGCTCCAGTTGGGGTTATTCATATATCGTGTATCTATATTGTCGCTTCTTATTGAGCTGCAAAGATACGAATTATGAGACCGTACAGTGCTCTCCATATAGAGCGAACGCATCTTACAACGGCTGTAAGATTTATTTGTTCCGTTAGTTCGTCTTCGTAGAGCCTATAGAGGGAGCCTTTTCCATAGCTATAGGGGGGAGCTAAGCGCCTACCAGCTGACGCGCTCTAGTATGCCCCCTAGATAGGCCATGCATATGCCGTAGTTGGTGATGGCTACGCCCTGGCTACGTGCTTGTTCTAGACGTGTGAGGACGTGCTGACGATTGAGCATACAGCCCCCGCAGTGTATAATTAGGTCATACTTCTGGAGGTCCTCGGGATAATCCGAGCCAGAATACACCTCTATCTGCAAGCCCTCGCCGAAGCGACGACGCAGCAAAGCGGGGATTTTTACTCGGCCTATATCTTCGCTGGCAGGAGCGTGGCTACAGGCCTCGGCTATCAGGATGCGCGACTCGGGGCGGAGACCTTCGATAGCCCTAGCGCCCTCTATGAGCGTGGGAAGGTCGCCTTTGTAGCCAGCCATCAGGATAGAGAACGAGGTGAGCATTGTCTCCGTGGGGCATAGTGGCTCCACCTGCCGGAAGGCCTGCGAGTCCGTAATGATGAGCCGTGGAGGCTGACGGAGCATATCTAGCGAAGACTTTAGCCCCTCGGGCGTACAGCTGACGATATTACAGCCTAGGTCGAGCAGCTCGCGTAGCGTCTGCACCTGAGGGAGGATAAGTCGCCCCTTAGGTGCCGAGGCATCCTGTGGCATCACTAGGACTACCACATCGCCACTCGTTACCAAACCTCGGGTGATAAGTCTAGGCTCCGCACCCTCGGGGCGCAGGGCTACTAACCTAGGTATCAGCGCCTCTAAGCCCGTACCTTGGTGGCTACTCAGGGCTAGGGGCTTATGCTCTAGGCTTAGCGTCTGCTGCAGTCGGAGGAGGAGAGGCTCGCAGTCGGCTACGAGTTCGCACTTCGTCAGCACTACGAGCGTCGGTATGCGCCGTGCTTGCAAACGTGTTAGCCATGCCTGCTCTAGACCTAGGTCCTCCATAGAGTTGGTGCTCTCTATGACGAGCAGAGCGAGGTCGCAGTGCTCTAGGCTCTTGAGCGTGCGTGCTACACGGCTCTCGCCTAGAGCGCCCTCGTCGTCATAGCCCGCAGTATCGGTGATGAGGCATGGACCTAGCGCTCCGAGCTCTACAGCCTTGGCTACAGGGTCGGTCGTCGTTCCTGGGGTATCGGACACTAGGGCTATATCTTGCCCTACGAAAGCATTGACGAGGCTACTCTTGCCGCTATTGCGTCGCCCATAGAGACAGATGTGTAGGCGCTCCGAGCGTGGGGTATTATTGCTGGACATATAGACAGGTCTAGAAACGGAAGTCGCGTTTGCCCTCCTTGATGGCAGCGATATTCGCTATCGTACGGGCTCGGATACGCTCGCTAGGGATGTAGCGTAGCTCTTGCTCCATCAGTCGGGGTGCAAAGCTACGGGTATGCTCGCTGGCGTAGTCATCGAGATACTCCTGCAGAGTCATCAAGGCATTGGCCGCACAGATGTTGGCTATCTGACCACTCTTGGCAAGAGCCATAAAGCGGTCGCCTGTGCGTCCCTCTCGATAGCAGGCGGTGCAGAAGCTGGGTATGTAGCCGAGCTCCATCAACCAGGCGACAATCTCGTCGAGACT
>JAXFXP010000133.1:0-11510 GCA_034091595.1 Porphyromonas sp. | reverse complement strand
CTCAAAGTCCTTGTCGAAAGACAGTTTGCTGTCGGTCATCTCGAAGCCCATTCGGCTGGTCTTCGTTACTACTGTGCCGTCCGCCAGCTTGAGGCTGTACGTAGGCTCACCTGTCTTGCTTAGCTCGAAGTTCATCTCGAGCTTCTTGGCAGGCGAACTTAGCTTCTGAGCAAGGGCATCATAGCCCATCGAGAGCATCAGCCCAAGGCTCATTGCTAGCATTGTTGCTTTTCTCATTCGGATATTGTTTATAATACTTACTATTTCGTCTTAGTATCTGCCGACTGCGTACCTCCGTAGCTGTGTAGCTCTTGGAGGTTATAAATCTGTTGTACGACAGAATGTCTGACTAATACCTAGGCAAAGATAGTATAAGTATTTGGTTGTGCAATAAGTCTATATGTAGTGATTTTGGGTGCTATTTATTAAATAGTTTACGGGTAATGAATAAACAGAAACAAAATGCGGGGAATTAACATTTGTTGGTGCAATAGGGCGAGTGCACTCCTGCAAATAGCCGAATTTATCGCCTAACAATATGCTGAAAAATAATCGCCACATATGATGTCCATTGTCTGCTCCCTATCGCATTTGCACTGCAGACGCTAGTACCCCTGAGTTCACCCCTGGGTGTACAGCCGTTCAGGCGCAGGGGGCGACTTAGCCCACTCGGCAGTGGCGCTTGGGTAGCACTTGGCCTTGTCTAAGCCTTCCATATAATACAAGCGATATCTTACATACGTTGTAAGACGTATCTTACATTAGGTGTATAACGCATCTTGCATACGTTGTAAGATATAGCGACCAGCAGAGAAGAGCTGGAGCCAACCCTAGCTGTCGAAAGCAATTCCCCGCAAGGCTAAGTGCACTAGCCTTGCGGGGAATGATGCCTTCTATGGAGTCAATTGTGGAGGCGTTCTGCTATAGCTCGTTCTTGGGGAACATCGCATCCCACCAAGTAGGATCATCCTGCAGGTATTTAGCGAAGAAAGCCATGATAGCGGCTGACCATTCGTAACGCTTCTGAGGATCGAGGATATGATGGTCCTCTCCGTAAACGCCTACGAACTCTACGGGCTTGCCGAGGATGCGCAGGGCGTTGAACATCTGCCAGCTCTCCCCGACGGGTACGTTCGTATCCGACAAGCCATGGATAAGCATTAGAGGCGTCTTGATACGGTCTGCTAGGAAGAGCGGACTGTGCTCGGTGTAGAGCTTGGGGTTATTCCAGGGGTAGCTCCCTTTGCTGGCTACGGTGCTGTATCCTACGCCCCAGTAGCCCTCGCCCCAGTAGGACGCAAGCGAGGTAATACCAGCATGGCTTACAGCCGCAGCGAAGATATCGGTCTGTGTCTGTAGGTACTGCGTCATGAAGCCTCCGTAGCTGGCGCCCATACAGCCTACTTTCTGGCTATTGACGAAGCTATGAGCACGGCAGAAGTCCTTGACGGCACCGATGATTTCGCTAGCTGTACGGTCCCCCCATGCGTTGATATGGCGTGCTGCGAACTCCTGTCCGTAGCCCGTAGAGCCACTAGGATTGAGGCTATAGACTACGTAGCCTAGAGAGGCGTACATGGCGAGCGAGTAAGCGCCCTCGAAGTTCCTATTTACAGGCGAAGTGCCACCATAATAGTAGACGAGCATAGGATACTTGCGTGTAGGGTCGAAGTTGGCAGGGAGGTAGTAGCGTCCCTGTATCTTGCTGCCATCGGGTGCTGTCCAGTCCCAGTCGTGGGCCGTACCTCGCTCTACGTGCTGTAGCTTTACGGCCGAGAGGTCGTAGGCTAGCTGCTCGCTCTGCTTCCGTCCGTCTAGGAGGTAGAAGCGGTCAGAGTTGAGTAGACTCTGTCCGATATATGCGGCAGCACCTGTAGAGGTCGATACCGAGTACTGACGTACTACGTCTTCACGTGTGGAGAGCCGACGTATAGCGCCCGAGGCTAGGTCTATGCGGTTGAGGGTTTTGCGGTCGCCTTCCTCAGCGAGGAAAAGCGCCTCATAGCGCCCGCGCAGGGCACGTGCTGAGGAAATATTGCGGTCGAAGGTCTTGCTCAAGGCTCTAGCAGAGCGGCTAGGACGATCGTAGAGGAAGAGCTGAGTATCGTAGGTATTGACGTCGCTCCCCTTCGGTAGTACTGAGCCGATGTAGTCGAAGGCATTGGCCGAACCCGTTACGAGGTAAGCCCCGGCCTTGCTGGTGTACTGTACGTGTCCGATACCCTCGGGATTCTGGAAGAGGGTGTCTACCTGCATGGTCTGTAGGTCTAGCTCGTAGTAGTCCGTGCGGGAGAAGGGGAGCTTGTCTGGCGTGGGCGTAGAGGTAGAGAAGAGTAAACGCTGGTCGTCACTACTGATATCGAGCAGATATGTAGAGCGGTTGCCAAAGGTGATGGGGTAGTAAGCGCCCGTTGCTAGCTCGTAGACGGATAGGAAGTAGCGTGTGCGGAACTGCCCCATACGCTCGTCGGGCGTCAGGAAGCGGTCGAGCGTTTTCTTATACTCTGGGCCTTTGCTCTCGGTATAGAATATGAGTTTGCTGGCCCCTGGGCTAATGCTGTAGCTACCCTCAGGGATGTTGTAGGCTAGGACGCTACGCTGGCCTGTCGTAGGGTCTGCTTTGTAGAGCGTGCGCCCGTAGGCACTCTTCTCGTCGAAGTAGAGCTTGTCTTCGTTGGGCATCCAGGAGGCTGCCGCTAGGGCCCCACTAAGTTCGCTAAGGCGCTTAGTGCCTCGGTAGAGGTAGCTACGTGTTATCATCTCTTTACCGTTGTATTCGCGCTCACTAAGGATACAGTACTGTCCCGAGGGAGAGATGCGTGTGGTGCTGAGGTTCGTCCCGTAGGTCATCAGAGCTAGGTCGGGGTAAGAGGTGTCGCCTACGAGCAGACGTACGTCGCTATCAGCACGCTCGGGGATGAAGCCAATGCGTAGCTGTAGGGTATCGGTCTTGCCGGGCTCTATCTGTGGGCTAAGCACTAGACTAACCAGATGATTGTTGGGCCATAGGTCTACGGTGTGTAGGCTGGCGGGGATGCTGTCGGCAATGGCTGGGGCACCAGCGCCCGAGGCTAGGGGAGAGCCGTCGAAGAAAAGCTCCCAAGCGCAGTTGCTCTCGATACTAAGCTGACCGCGGGTATAAGTGCGTGGTAGTAGATTGAGGCTATAGACCTGAGTTGCGCCTGCCTTAGGATTGCGAATGATAGTCGTGTAGATAGACTTTTCGCCAGCCTTGATGGTCTGCACACCAGCACCCTCTTGTGGCAAGAAGGCCAGGGCACTAGAGGCCTGCCAGGGGGTATAGGGGCGTCCTGCTAGGTCGATGCTATCAGTCATGGCAGGCTGAGGACGAGTGGGGAGCTGTTGGTAACGTAGCTCCTCGGCTAAGCGCAGGTTCGGATGCCTCTGGGGGGCTTGCTTAGGGGCAGACTCCTGGGCTATAATAGGGCTAAGCCCTGCTAGCATAAGGAGTCCGCAGACGTAGTTACGTAGGTTCATAGGTTAATATGTTGAATAATGAATATTCTGATGCTTGGGATAAAGATTGTAGCCTAAGTGGCATAATTGCTGTCTGCCTATCTACTAACGCTCCTCTAGCAGCTGATAGTATAAGCCTAGGTGTTGCTGGGCCACTTGCTCTGCACTGCAGTGGGCTATAGATTGCTGGCAGGTAGCGCTGTCGAAAGCCTGCCCTGCTCCACGCTTGGCAATGAGCTGTAGAATACGCTCGGCCATAAGCTCGGTATCGTAGGCGGGGATTAGGTAGCCGTTCTGCCCGTCCGTGATGATGTCCTCGGCACCATAGGCAGCGAAGGCTACAGCGGGCGTACCATAGGATAGACTCTCGCTGAGGCTCTGCCCGAAAGTCTCGAATAAAGAGGTAGAGAGCGTAAGGCTGGCGACACGTCCGTAGAGCCAAGCTAACTCTTGCCCAGAGCGGTATCCTAGGTAATGTGTTCGTAGAGGCATATCCGCTAGAGCCTTGGGGTCTCTGCTTCGTCCTACGAGGATTAACTCGACTGTTGTTGCCCACTCACCTTGTCTCCTCGCGAGAGCTTCGCAGACGGAGCGTAGCAGATGATAGCCCTTGACTGCTTCGTCGAGCCTAGCTGATACGAAGAGGATGTAGGCTTTGTCGGGTGCATAGCCCTCTATGCTGACGCTTTGCCAGGCGCTATCGGCCATTGGGCTAGGTAGTGGTGGCGGGATAACAGATCTCGGAGGGCGCCCCTGTCTCAGGTAGCTTTTGCTGATAAGTGTAGCCTCCCGACGACTAACGGCAAGGTAATGTATCTGGGGGTGATCTAGGTGTAGCATCGCTTTGCGCTGGCACAAGCTCTGGCTGTAGCCCTGTCTATTGTCCGAGGAGCCTAGGAGTGGACAGGTATCGCACCCGTTGTAATAGCTAGGACAGATATCTAGGCTATCTCGCCCGAAGTTGAAGGGGAGATGACAGCCTCCTGTTACGGGCCATAGGTCGTGTAGAGTCCAGACGATAGGCTTGCCGAGCTGTATGAGCTGTCGGAGTCCATTGAGACTAAGGAAGCCTTGATTGATCCAATGCAAATGAATGATATCGGCCCATTGCACCCAAGGGTGTCTGCTGATATCAAGCCCGACCTCAGCCGTAGAGAAGCGCCACAGCGGGTCGGGTATATAGCCGTTGTGGCGTATGAGGCCGAGGCGTTCGCTAGCCTTGAGTGCAGTGGCTTTGAAGCGCCCCAATAGCCCCTGGTAGACAGAGCTGAGACTGTGGCTATCCTCTGCCTGCGGATTATAGAGATTGAGCATACGTACCTCTGCGCCCGCTTCGTAGAGGGCATTATATAGCCTGCGTGTAGCGTTGGCAGCGCCGCCGCCACTAGCGTAAGTACTGAGGAGTAGTATGCGAGGTAGGCTCATCTTGGTAAGCTAAGGTAGTGTTGTCGCTCTTGCTCGGGCAGATGTTCTATGGCATAGCGCAGGGCAGTACGTGCTAGGCGGGGCGCATTCTGGTCGAGCCATTCGCGCAGGACATCTAGACCAGCGTGCTTACCCAGCTCACGTAGCATCCAGCCAGAGGCTTTGTGGATGAGGTCATGCTTGTGCCCTATGAGCTCCTCTACGAGGATAAAAGTATCCTGATAAATACCTCTACGTATCAGCCCCAGCGTGCCTACGATAGCGATGCGCTGTAGCCATAGGTTAGAGCTCTGAGCGAGTGCCCTAAGGCCTTCACTACGGTCGGTAGTGCTGCGCTCTGCCCAATACATACCGATGACCTGAGGAGCTGAGGTATCGACGAGGTCCCAGTTGTTACAGCGTTCGGCATGCTCTATGTAGAGCTTGTATATTTGCTCTTGGCTCTGGGGGCAGTCTACCTGCTCGGCCCACTGTGCGATGGCGTGGTGGCCTAGTAGTCTGGCCTCGTGGTAGGGGCTAGCCCATAGGTCTATGAGGGTCTGACGGCTTAGCTGGCGGGTCTTGTAGCCAGCAGGAGCCTCAGGGTTGAGGCGTAGACTACGGACCATGGGGACACGCACTCCGAGGAAGATGTCCCCAGCCCCATACTGACCAGCGCCAGTCTTGAAGAAGCGTCCTGCCTGCTCCGCTGCCTTATCGCTGCCTAGCTGACGTAGTTGCTCTATGTAGTCTTCGGCCTCGCTGTAGCTGTCTAGGAGCTGGGCTAGTCGCCCTGGGCGCTCACTGAGGTGCTGGACATAGCTACAGACGGGCTCTATGAGTAGGCCACGGGCATCGCACCACGCCACGAGAGCCGCCACAAGCTCGGCCGCTAAGCCTTGTCCTTGATACTCGGCTTGTACTACGGTATGGGTAGCGTAGGCTAGGCGTCGGTCTGCTAGATCGAAGGTCAGGTATCCAGCCTCCGTCTTACCGCCCATGAGGCTAATACGCCCCTCCTTGCCTTTGAACTTAATAGTTAGCTCCATAATATCTTCCGTTTAGAGTATACCCTCCTGTCTGCCCCAAGCAATTGTCTCCTCTAGCCCAGAGCGTAATGTGTAGCGAGGGCGCCAGCCTAGCTCGAATAGGGGGCTAACGTCACAGCGCCACGAGCGTTGGGCTAGGATGGGGTATTTGTCGGGATTGAGCGGAGTGCTGTTGCCGCTTAGGCGAGCATAGATACCTCCTATCTGGCAGACTATCCACAGGAGCCATAGAGGCGCGCGCAGATTGATGAGCCTTTTGGGCTGTAGTAGCTCGCGAGCGATAGCCCCAAACTCGTAATCTGGGTATACTGCGCCATCGGTCAGCAGGTAACTGTTGTCTACGGCACGACCATCGTGTAGGAGGAAGACGATAGCACGTGCTACGTCTTCACCGTGCACGAAGGTCAGCTCTTGGCTAGTCATGCCAGACATAAAGTTGATGCCGTCTTTGATGGCCTTGAGCGATAGCAAGAAGTCGCGTTCACCAGATCCGTAGACACCTGTCGGTAGTACGATAGTATAGTCTAGGCCACTAGATCGGAGGTATTGCTCGGCTAGCAGTTTGCTACGTCCGTACTCGGTGGTAGGCTTCTGCTCGTCGGTAATACGTATGGTGCCATCTCGGCTACCTAGCTGGCTGTAGCTGCTGAGACTACTGACGAGGAGAAAACGTACTGGCTCTGCACCAGCCCTAAGGAGGGCAGAGCATAGACGCCGTGTATTCTCAGCGTTAGCCTCGTAGAAGTCCTGTGGGTTGGGTGTCTTGGTAAGCCCTGCATTATGGACTACATAGTGCCAAGCGGGGTAACCGTCTTGCCGGCGTGCAGCGTTCAGAGCCGCAATCATTTGCTCCTCGCTAGCGTAGTCTAGTTGGATGGAGTGGACGCCAGGGCTTAGTTTACTAGGCTTGGTGCTGGGGCGTAGAGCTACGGTAACCTCCATGCCTGCCTCTAGGGCAATACGCACGAGGTGCGAGCCGATAAATCCGCTCGCACCTGTTATAAGTATTCGCTTTGTTTGTGTCATAGGTATAGCTCCTAGGGGATAAGGAGTGTGGCTATCTCGGGCAGAGGCTTATTGCTTACGTCCGAAGATAGAGAAGTGTACGTAGCGCTTGGGGTTTTCCTTGAGGTCTTTCATAAGCGCTTCGGCACTGCCAGCCAAGCTGTCGAGCCTGTTGTAGAGGCTTGGGTCGTTGAGGAGCTTGCCTGCTGTCCCCTCTTGGCTCTTGAGCTGTGCGGTCATATGGCGGAGGTTCTCCGTAGTGGCATTCAGGTTAGCCACCAGTGAGTCTAGGGGGAGGCGCTCTGTCTTTTGTCCCACGGCCACGAGGCTTTTGCTGAGTGTATTCATATTGCCCATAACCTCAGGCATCGGACGCATAGTCTCGTTGAGTTTGCTCATAGCTCGGGTCATCTCTGCGGATGAGTGGTTGAGGTTGCGGAGCATACTGTCGATGGCTGGGTTGTTGGCTATGGCGTTGAGTCTCTGTAGCGTAGCTGTGAGCTCGGGGAGTATATCCATTACGGATGGGAGTACCTTATCTGTGAGGGTAACCATAATATCTTCGCCCTGGGCTACGGGTATCTGATCTCCGCTTTTGAGGTAGCTACCCTCGTGTTTGGCCGGAGCTGTTATGACGAGTTCGGCACCGCTGAGGACGTTGGTTTTTACGCGGATACGGCTTCCCGAGGGGATCTGTACCCCAGGGTCTAGACCGATAACGATGTCTGCTCCATAGCCTCGCTTGGTGTCGTAGCCGAAGTTTACTTTCTGCACGGAGCCGACCTTGTAGCCACTAATCATAACGGGTGTTGCCACGGCAGTGCCACTAAGGTCTTTGAGATGTACGTGGTAGCGGTTCTCGGGTTCGAAAATATTGATACCCTTGAGGAAGTTGAGCCCTAGGTATCCTAGGACAAAGGCTATTATGGCAATAGCTCCAATCTTAACTTCGTTTCTTATTTTCATCTGATAGTTATATAATCTGCTTCGTATTTGATAATACTAACGTTTAAATAGGCGTGATAGTTCACCTAGGACCAATACCAAGCTGGTAGAGCCTAGCAGTACGAGCCAGCTCTCGAGGTCTAGGGCTTGTACTCGGAACATCGACCCTCCGAAGGTCGTGATAAGGATTTGTCCTATAAGGATAACGAGGGCAATGAACAGAAAATTACGGCAGACAGCAAGCCCAGAGAAGGCTGAGCCATGGCTGCGGTAAGCTTTGGCGTTGAACATATTCCAGAACTGCAGGAGGACGAAAAAAGTAAAGAGTATCGTCATCTCGTAACTACTGAGACCACTAGAGCCACCACCGAAGTCGAGCACGGAGCGTACAAGCGTTCCGAAGTCGAAGCTCGACAGGTGAGCGAGGTCGTGGTGCTTGAAGTATTGCACGAGCCCAAATAGGAGGGCGACAAAGATGAGTCCCGTAACGACAATACGTGTACCCATCTCAGAGGAGATGATATTGTCGCTTTGCTTGCGTGGACGCTCCGTCATTACGCGCTCGCTCGGAGGGAGTGAGGCCAGAGCTAAGGCAGCAAAGGTGTCCATAATGATGTTTACCCACAGCATCTGCGTTACGGTCAGTGGGCTCTCGGTCCCTAGGAAAGCTCCGACGAGTACGATGAGGCAGGCTGCGACGTTGATAGTCATCTGGAAGAGGATGAAGCGCTGTATATTGAGGTACAACGAACGCCCCCATATCACGGCCTGCGTGATGCTGCTGAAGGAACCATCTAGGATTGTTATATCGCTGGCCTCCTTGGCTACAGCGGTACCATCGCCCATCGATAGACCCACCTGAGCTCGGCTGAGTGCGGGAGCATCATTGGTGCCATCACCCGTTACGGCCACGACCTCACCAGCCTCCTGTAGTAGACGTACTAGTCGCTCCTTGTCCATAGGACGGGCACGGCTCATGATGCGCAGATCTGCGACACGTGGGCGTAGCTCTTCATCGCTGAGGGCCGCAAACTCTACGCCTGTAATCAGGTTGCGCTCGTCGCTACAGCTTTCATCCCAGAGACCGATCTGTCGGCCTATCTCCTTGGCTGTGCCTGGGGTGTCACCTGTAACGATCTTTACCTGTATACCAGCCTGCATACAGCGTGCGATAGCCTCGGGGACATCGCTACGGATGGGGTCGCTGATGCCTACTATCCCCATGAAGCTAAGCTCCCCGATTGTCAGACGACCATTCTCCCAGGGGGTATCGTAGCTATCCAAATAGGCATAGGCGAAGCCAATAGTACGGTACGCTTTGCCCTGATAGGCGAGGAGCTGCCCATTGTATGCTTCTGTCTGTTCCTTGGTAAGGGTGCAGAGACTCATCACAATCTCGGGGGCACCCTTGACGCATAGTAGAGGCTTGCCCCCATGCTCTATGATGGTGGCCATATATTTGCGTTCTGTCGAGAATGTTAGCTGCTGGCGGACAGGGTAGCGTTGTCTAAGCTCTTGATAATCTACTCCCCTCTGATGGAGCCATAGCAGTAAAGCTCCCTCTGTGGGATTCCCCAGAGTGCTGGGGGCCTGACCACTCCTGAGGTCGAGGTGGGCCGTGGAGTTTACCGCCATAGACAGACGCAGTAGGTCGCTATCTGCATACTCACTAGCGAAAGAAGTATCTGCTATAGTCATACGGTTTTGGGTGAGCGTGCCCGTCTTGTCTGTGCAGATAACGGTGGCTGCGCCCATAGTCTCGCAGGCATGCATCTTGCGGACAAGATTGTTGGTCTTCATCATGCTACGCATACTAGAGGCTAGGCTCAGTGTAACGCTCATAGGGAGACCCTCGGGGACTGCTACCACGATGATAGTAACAGCCACCATAATCTTACCGAGGAAAAACTCTAAAGCATGAGCTAAGTCGAACTGGGTGAAGCGCCCTTCGCTAGCGTAGACGACTATCGAGCCAATGATAACGAGAGTAGCTATGCTGTAGGCTACCCAAGTAATAAGCTTAACGAGACCTTTTAGCTGTAGGTTGAGAGGTGTCTCGATACCAGTGTCTATCTGTGCTCCCTCGAAGACTTGCCCATACTCGGTAGCATCTCCGACTTTCTCGACACGGTAGAGGCAGTGCCCATCTAGGATGGTGGTACCACGGCAGATATAGTTACTTGGGTAGGTAGCCTCCTCATCGAAGTCTTCCTCGCGAGTGGTCTTCATCATCATTGGCTCACCAGTGAGGCTACTCTCATCTACAGACAGCGCTACGCACTCTAGGAGTGTCCCATCTGCGGGAATCTCCTCACCAGCCTCTAGTGTGATAATATCTCCTACGACGATCTCTCCTTTGAGGACCTGTTGTAGTTGCCCATCGCGGTACACTTTGTATGTAATATCGTCATTGACTTGATTGAGTACCTCGAACTCTCGTTCACTTTTCATCTCAAAGTAGAAAGCGACACCAGTGGCCAATAGAATGGCTAATAAGACCCCTGCTGGCTCCAGGAAAACCGTTGCCTCGTCTCCCTGTACGAAGTGATGGAAGCAGGCTATGCCAAAAGAGAGACTTAGTGCTACGAGCAAGATGATAATCAGTGGGTCCTGAAACTTGCGAGCAAACATAAGCCATAGCGATTCGCGCTCCTTGGGTGTAAGTACGTTGCTGCCGTGCAGACGACGTTGCTCCTCTACTTGCAGACTGGTTAGTCCTTGGTAGTGGGACTGGGGGGCATCATTCATTGTCTATATCTTTTCTGTAAATATATGACTACAAAGATACTGCATTTGTGAGACTGTAGCATAACAGCCCTGAAGCATGACAGGGCTAACGCATCGAAATAGATGAGCATAAGCTACAGCCAAGAGATGTGTCAAGCCCCAAAACTATCGAGGGCTGCTACCCTCCACGGAGAGCTGTCGTCAGTAGAGCTTATAGCTGCCTATTAGGCAGACGGATCACGACCTACTAGGTAGACGAATCGTCCTCTATTAGGTGTCCACTTGTTCACTAGTAGGTGAATAAAGAAGCCCAAGTGTCCCACATAAAGTTGCCGTACTTGGCGGATGGTTTTCCTCTCTTTGGGGCGAGAATCACCTGCGCCTCGGTGCTGGGGCGATACGAGGCCCTGAGGACTTAGACGCAGGCCTCCGGGCTCATTGTCGTCCCTGAGGTTACGATGTCGTAGTTACGTCTCCGCATTACTGTCGGCGCTAGACATGATATATCCCCCGAGCTTGTCTAGAGACAAGCCACGGGGGATCAGTAAGAGCAGGCTATGCTGCCTATTATGCCTGAGCTCTTAGCTTGAGGATGATCTCGTTCAGTTTGCTGATAAGTTCATCTAGAGGTACACCACTGCGCTCGCTCATGACACGTACGTCCGCTTTGGGGATGATAATACGTGCTAGGGGAGAGCTGAGCATCTTGAAGCTCGAATGCACCGCCACGAGTTCTTGCTTGAGCCCTGGATAGGCGTCTAGTAGGTCTTTAAGGCGCGTCTCTGGCGTAATTTCGATAGCATCGGCTGGGCTCTCGTGGCTATGGCAGGAGCAGGATCCTCCCTTTTGCTCTCTCGAGCAGGTCTCAGTCTCGCTCTCGGTAGGAGCAGAGGTGGGTTGCTC
>JAXFXP010000132.1:0-8166 GCA_034091595.1 Porphyromonas sp. | reverse complement strand
AGTCTCTATGCCTACCGAGTGGGGCGAATTCCGTCTAATACCCTTCCGACAGAAAAGCAACGGACTAGAGCACATAGCGCTCTTCAAGGGCGACATACGCAATGGCGAAGACGTACTAGTGCGCGTACACTCTAGCTGTATGACTGGGGATATCTTCGGTAGCCAGCGCTGCGAATGTGGCGAGCAGTTACACAAAGCGATGCAGATGATAGAGGCCGAGGGGCGAGGGCTCATCATCTACCTCAATCAGGAAGGACGAGGCATAGGACTAATGGACAAGATACGAGCCTACAAACTACAGGAGCAAGGCCTAGATACTGTCGATGCCAACCTCCACCTCGGGCACAATGCCGACGAGCGGGACTACGGCGTCGGAGCGCACATACTGCGCGAGCTGGGCGTTAGCCGTATGCGTCTAATGACCAATAACCCCGTCAAGCGCGTCGGGCTAGAGGCCTATGGGCTAGAGATTAGCGAGATTGTCCCCGTAGAAGTAGCACCCAATAAGCACAATGCCCAGTATATGCAAACCAAGAAAGAGCGTATGGGGCACGTGCTGCGACTACTGAAATAAGGTACCACTGGCCAATATACAATGACTGTAGAAGACCACATATACCGCAAAATAGATACGCCACTGCTACACCTCATCGGAGAGGTGGCAGATGAGCTAGGCCTAGAGACCTACGTCGTCGGGGGCTACGTACGCGACCTATACCTTGCTCGGGCGAGCAAGGATATCGATGTCGTATCCGTCGGACGTGGCATAGAGCTAGCCGAGGCTGTGGCCAAGCGCTTACCCAAGTCGCACCTCTCGGTATTCTCTCGCTTCGGTACTGCCCAGGTCAAGCACAAAGGGATAGAGATAGAGTTCGTCGGGGCTCGGCGAGAGAGCTACAGCCCAGACAGCCGTAAACCAGTCGTCGAGGACGGGACGCTCGAGGAAGACCAGGAGCGTCGTGACTTCAGCATCAACGCTCTAGCCATCTGTCTGAATAGAGAGCGCTTCGGCGAGCTCCTAGACCCCTTCGATGGTTTGTACGACATGGATAACCTCAGTATCCGCACGCCCCTAGACCCCGATATCACTTTCAGCGACGACCCGCTACGTATGATGCGGGCTATACGCTTCGCTAGTCAGCTGGGCTTCTTCATCGAGCCCGAGACCTTCGCTGCCATAGGGCGCAATGCCGAGCGCATCGATATTATCAGTGGCGAGCGCATTATCACCGAACTGAATAAGATACTCCTATCCCCTCGCCCATCTATAGGCTTAGAGCTCTTCGAACTTACGGGGCTAATGCAACGTATCTTCCCTGAGCTCTATGACCTCAAGGGCGCAGACACCAAAGATGGCATCGGGCACAAGGACAATCTAACGCATACCTACAAAGTCGTGGACAATATGGCTAAGGCTTTATCGAAGCGTGAGCCAAGCGACAAAAACCTCTGGCTACTCTGGTCGGCCCTCCTACACGATATCGGCAAGCCACGCACCAAGCGCTTCGATGCCCGTCTGGGCTGGACATTCCACAACCACGAATACATAGGCGCCAAGATGCTCCCCAAGCTCTTCCGCAGACTCAAGCTACCCCTCGACAGCAAGCTCAAGTACGTGCAGAAACTGGTAGAGCTACATATGCGCCCCGCCTCCCTCGTAGACGAAGGCGTTACGGACTCTGCCGTACGACGCCTACTCTTCGATGCTGGTGATGACATCGAAGACCTGATGCTCCTCGTAGAGGCTGATATCACCAGCAAGAATCCACAACGCGTACGCCGCTACCTCGACAATTACGTAGTAGTGCGTCAGAAACTAAGGGACATTGAGGAGAAAGACCGCATACGCAACTTCCAGCCACCTGTGGATGGCGAGCTTATTATGCGCGTATTCGGGCTCAGTCCCTGCCCCGAGATAGGTATTATCAAAGAGCATATCAAGGATGCCATCCTCGACGGCCTTATCCCCAACGAATACGAACCCGCCTACCAATTGATGCTAGAGAAAGCCGCAAGCCTAGGCCTAAGTCCACAAGAATAAGACCAATGAAGTTATCACAAATCCTATTCTTCTCCTTTGCCTTGGTCGCTAGTCTGTATCTAGTGTCCTGCCAAGGGACTCAGCAGAGCGACAAATACCGCATTGCCCTGACTATAGCCCCTAGCGAAGGTCTCATTAAGCATATGCTCGACAGCTCTGCCCTCGCTCAGACAGAGTGCCACGTGCTACTACCCAGCGGAGCCATCCCAGAGAACTACGAGCCGACAGTGGAGACTGTCGCCTTCCTAGAGCAATGCGATGCCTGGTACTACGTGGGCGACCTCGGCTTCGAGAGTCAATGGGTAGAGCGTGTCCGACAGATCAATCCAGACATCAAGCTCGTACGCCTAGACCAAGGCCTTCGGCATATCCTAGCGGAGCATAGCCACGGCAATCATAAGCACACGATTGCAGACCCTCACTATTGGTTCAGCATTCAGGGTCTAGAGGTAATGAGCCGTAATATAGCCTCGGCCCTGCGTGAGGTATTTCCAGACAAGGTCAATACGGGCTATGCCGATAGCCTAATCCAGCAACTGCGCACAGGACTAGAGGCCTACCGCCAAACCTCCGCCACAGAGACTACGCCCGACCTCCTCGTCTACCACCCGGCCCTCACCTACCTAGCGAGCGAGCTAGGCATTCGGCAGATGGTCATAGAGCAGGATGGTAAGGAGCCTAGCCCTCAGCACCTCGCCCACTTGGCACGGCAGTGGTGCCCCATGCCGACTGCGAGCAATACCCCGCTGAGTGCAGAGCAGACACTCATCGGCCTAAGCGGCAACCCACGCCTAGTGGTCCTGCGAGAATACCGCGACCTCTCGCTTGCACTGGCGAAGACCTATGGACTCCATACCCTGATGGCGAATAAGCAAAGCCCCTACATCCTCGACATCTTCGCCGAAGACATCTGGGCCGAGCTACCCCGATTCTATCCTCGCCCCTAGGCGAAACCTCAATACGAAACAAGAGCTAGCAAGCCGTAGCACACGCTTGCTAGCTCTTGTTGTTTATAGATACGTCTACTGCTAAACTATAGGAGGCCCTCTGCATCTCTAGGGCCTCTCCATAGCGCTCCTATCCGAACAGAATGAAAGCAATATTAAGCATAGGATATTTAGTATAGCCTCAATCACAAGCACCATCGATACCAGCAAGAGCAATAGCGTCCCTAAGCCAGTCCAAGCCCCCCAAGCCCTATCCCATATTCCATCGTCCATCAGCACCGATAGCGTAAACAGTAAAAGTATCAATGCTGTAGGAATAAAGCGCACAACGAGTAGCACCTTATGCAACCGTCCCAAGTGTCGTAGCCTACGTACACACAGACTAACGGCTCCGAGATGTAGCAAGGCCACAACAATCCAAACAAGCAGCACCAGAAGAATCAGAAAACTCCCCGAGACTGAATTTACGGCCCATCCAACGAATAGATAGACAAGTATCCCTGCGAACAGATAGCAGGCAAGGCCAGACAGCCCCTCCAAGCGGGAAGCCTTTCCTTCGAAATCCAACGCAGAACGTAATAACGTATCGAAGCCTACCTCCCAGAAGCCCCGATCAATAATATCTCGAGTCATCGTTATACTACAGTCTATATATTCACCACGAGCAAAAGTACTAATAATAGGTCGATCCCATCAGAGCTCAATATCCCCCTCCTCTCTAGGAATCCAACATATTCCCTATAAGAGAATAAGACGCCAGGGCCTCGTACGAGAGACGGCTGCACGAGACCCTGGTGTTTCGCCACATAGACGAGAAATCTATTTCAACAAATTATGGTCCTCTTGCTCGAAATCTTTCCAGAGAGCATCGGCACGTTCTGAGGTCCATATATACTCATAGCCATTCATTCCTGGCAACTCTAGCATCAAGTAGTCAAAAGGGAACTTAATAGGTAATAATTCTTTGTATTTGGGATGCTTAGCTAGAAGTTTAATTGTAGGTTCCTTACTATAATCGCCACTCCCATTTACCCTTTCGTGGCAATTTATCAGTACCTTCGACACAAGTAACTCACCACCTTCCAAAGCCATTGCGACATTGCAGACACTTCGCCACGTATCTTTGATACGGCGTGCCTCGTCCACAGTGGCAGAGGACTCCATCGTACCGATACTACGTAGCTCCAAAGGTGTCGTAAAATGGACTAACTGACGGTCTGCATCATAAGAAAAGTGAGGTAACCCATTGAGGTGGAGCTCATGCGCCTTACGGATCACACTATCACAAATCTTATCAAAGGCCTCTCGGGCCTTCGTTGTAATACGCTTCTCTTGTTGCTCCCCCGTCTCAAATTCGTCCTGTTGCAACCATTCAGCAAAGGCAGTGGCAATAGGCATATATAACTGTTCTGCATACTTAGGCGGCATCATCTGTAGCTCTCTGCTTACCTGTTCCTTACGCTGCTCCCAAGCATTCTGTAGAGTAGATGCAGCCTCTAGCTCCTGATAAACTGCGAGAAGACCCTCTAGAGTCTTGAGCTGCATCCCCATCACAACCTTGGTCTTTTTGATAAGGTCTATCTGTCTTTTCAGCTCTACTATCTGCTCTTCCCGATCAGCTTCGTCCAGGTGAAATTCATAATAAGCTATTACATTCTCCTCCTTTTCTTGCAGGACACGAAATTTATTCCTCAGCTCCGCCACCTTCTTCTCATAGGCGGTAGGGGCTTTTTCTAGTGCAGGCTGCTGCGCATAGCTCGGAGCGACTATACCTAGGCTCAGGGCAAACAAAAGCAGGATAAATAGGAGGGGCGAAGGCATCCTTACCTCCCCTCGACTCGATATTGGCTGTGTCATAATACTATCGATTAACTGATTAGCGATGAGACAAAGATAAGACTAATCTCCCAAAGCAACAAGGCAAGCCCCCGCTGGGAGCTTGCCTTGTTTGGAATATGAGTAGTAAGGGATACTACTTCTTGCGGTTGCCGTAACGGCTCATGAACTTGTCTACGCGACCAGCCGTGTCCACCAGCTTCGCCTTACCGGTAAAGAATGGGTGCGAAGTGCTAGAGATTTCAACCTTGATGAGAGGATACTCTACACCGTCAATCTCGATGGTTTCCTTTGCTGGCATCGTCGAGCGAGTGATGAAGATATCGTCGTTAGACATATCCTTAAACACTACAGGACGATAGTTCTCTGGATGAATACCTTGCTTCATATTTGCTTGATACTTTGTTTAGAGATTCTACTAAATTATTCTGCTACTAGTGAAGCACGGTAGAAAGCCGTAGCCGTCAGCGTCTTGCTAGCAGTCTGTAGATACTGACCTACAGATAGCTTGTTGTCAATAAAGAAGAGCTGATCGAGGAGTGTGAAGTCCTTGTAGTACTTCTTGAGCGCACCCTGAGCGATGTTCTCAATGAGGTTTTCTGGCTTGCCAGCCTCACGAGCCTTTTCGCGAGCGAGGTTGAGCTCACGCTCCTTGATTTCTTCTGGTACTTCTGCTTCCGTAACGGCAACTGGATTCATAGCTGCGATCTGCATGGCTACGTTCTTGGCCATCTGGTCTTCGATAGCTTCGTTGAAAGCTACGATAGTAGCGATGAGGTTACCTGGGTGGATATAAGCCCAAGTAGCAGCACCCTTAACGAACTCATAGACACCTAGCTCCATCTTTTCGCCAGATACACCACTGCGCTCGGTAATGTGCTCCTGTACTGAGCGACCGTCAGCCATAGGCGCCGCTAGGATCTCCTCCTTGCTAGCACCACGCTTCTCGAGCGCAATAGCGAGCACTGCATCAGTAAGAGCTACGAACTCTGCACCCTTAGCAACGAAGTCTGTTTCGCACTTGATACCTACTACGACAGCGAAGTCGCCAGAGTGAGCAGCACGTACGCAACCTTCCTCAGCATCACGGTCGCTACGCTTAGCAGCGAGCGCCTGACCACGCTTACGGAGTAGCTCGATGGCCTTGTCCTGGTCGCCGTTAGCTTCCTCTAGGGCCTTCTTAACGTCCATCATACCAGCACCCGTTAGCTTACGGAGCTTGGCGATGTCTTGTATTGTAACAGCCATTATATTATGGTTTCCTTTTTAATGAGTTAAACAATCAGAGCTCTATATTACTCTGCGTCCTGCTTCTCTTCGCGACGCTCACGACGGTTACGACGGATGCGACGTGGCTCTTCTTCGCCCTCTTCGCCTTCGTTCTTACCGCCCTCAGCCTTACGCTCCATCTGGCCCTCAGCGATAGCCGAGCAGATAGCCGACACGATGAGGTTCACACCAGCAGTGCTATCATCGTTAGCAGGGATTACGTAGTCTACATCACTAGGATCGCTATTGGTGTCTACAATAGCAAATACGGGGATACCTAGGCGCACAGCCTCAGCCACTGCGATGTGCTCCTTCATCACGTCTACCACGAAGAGGGCAGAGGGAAGGCGATTCATATCAGCAATAGAGCCAAGTGTAAGCTCTAGCTTAGCACGCTGACGCGTGATCTGTAGCTTCTCGCGCTTAGATAGGTTATCAAATGTACCATCGCTAGTCATCTTGTCGATGAGGGTCATCTTCTTAACTGCCTTACGGATAGTAGGGAAGTTAGTCAGCATACCACCTGGCCAGCGCTCAGTAACATAAGGCATATTTACGCTCTTAGCGAGCTCACCTACGCCTTCCTTTACCTGCTTCTTAGTGGCAACGAAGAGAATCTTCTTGCCAGTCTTGGCCATCTGCTTAGCGATTTCAGCAGCTTCGTCTACCTTAGCAACTGTCTTGTGTAGGTCTATGATGTGGATACCGTTCTGCTCCATGAAGATATAAGGAGCCATAGCAGCATTCCACTTACGAGTCAAGTGCCCGAAGTGTGCACCTGCATCGAGGAGTTGGTCAAAAGATATTCTTGACATAATTGTTTGTTTTGTTTACGTTCTGTAGTGTATATATAATACTTGCAACTAGGCGGTAGTAACCAGTCTCGGATAAGCCTCGTTAATCGGCCTAGTTTAGATACTAAACGCGAGTAACAACTGCCGAGGCAATCATTAACGCTTAGAGAACTGGAAGCGCTTGCGTGCCTTTGGCTGACCTGGCTTCTTACGCTCTACAGAGCGAGAGTCGCGCGTCATGAAGCCTTCCTCACGAAGAGCCTTCTTATCCTCTGGATTGATCTTCACAAGAGCACGGGCAATAGCAAGGCGAGCAGCTTCGCTCTGACCCTTGAAACCACCACCCTTGAGGTTGATCTTGATATCGTACTTCTCTACGGCCTCGAGCTTAGCTAGTGGCTGACGCACGATGTACTGTAGGATAGACGAGGGGAAATAGGTAGCGATATCACGCTTGTTGATCGTGATCTTACCTGAGCCGAGTGCTACATACACACGAGCAACAGCGGCCTTACGACGGCCAATAGCATTGATTAGTTCCATCTAGCTTACTTTTACTTTAGTGTATTAACATCTACGAACTGTGGCTGCTGAGCTTCGTGCTTGTGATCTGCACCATCGTAAACATATAGGTTGCCGATGATCTTGTCGCCAAGACGATTCTTAGGAAGCATACCCTTTACCACCTTACGGAAGAGGCGGTCACTACCCTTAGACTGTAGGAAGCGTGGGCTGAAAGCACGCTGACCACCTGGATAGCCAGAGAACTTGAGATAAACGCGGTCGTCCCACTTCTTACCAGTGAGGACTACCTTTTCTGCATTGATTACGATAACGTTGTCACCGCAGTCAACGTGTGGCGTGAAGTTAGGCTTGTACTTGCCGCGAAGGAGCTTCGCAACCTTGGCGCATAGGCGACCTAGGCTCTGACCCTCAGCGTCAACAACTACCCAATTCTTGCTAACAGTTGCCTTGTTTGCAGAAACGGTCTTGTAGCTTAAAGTGTCCATTTCTTGTTTGTTAGTTTGTTTAATTTGTTAATAGACGAAGCACTCACAATACGCAGGCCTATAGACACTCGGCCTACGCTGCAAGCGACCTCTTGGTACTTAATTTGATAAATTTAGCTCGGCAAAGGTACGAATAATTCCCCAATAAACAATAGGATACGTCCTCGAACACAGGGCAACCGCATCAAATTCTGAGAAGCTTTCTGAGGTATTCTGGATTCATCGCCGCCTTAAACATTCTCTTCTTCACAGAGTGCTTGTCTTTCTGA
>JAXFXP010000131.1:0-12577 GCA_034091595.1 Porphyromonas sp. | reverse complement strand
TCCTGCCCATACTTGCCAGCGACAAAGGCACGGATATGTGCGTGGATCTCTTGTGCTTGATCTGCTGTAGCAGTAAGCCCCGTACCAATAGCCCATACTGGCTCATAGGCAAGTACAATCTTAGCAAAGTCCTCAGTAGATAGGGTGAATAGAGCATTAGCTATCTGCTCCTCTACTACCTGAAAGTGCTTACCGGCCTCACGCTCTTCCTTCACCTCTCCGATGCAGAAAATAGGTGTTAGCCCGTGAGCAAGAGCTAGCTTCACCTTTTCGGCAAGGATAGAGTCCGTTTCGCCGTAGTAGGCGCGACGTTCGCTGTGGCCTAGAATAACGTACTTAGCACCAGTAGAGGCCACCATAGCAGCAGATACCTCGCCAGTGTAAGCTCCCTCAGCCTTGTCTGCACAGTTCTCTGCAGCGATGCCAAAACCCTTGGCAGAGCTAGCGATAGTAGCTAGGTGGATGAATGGAGCACCGATTACGACGTCGCAGTTAAGGCTGCGCCCTGCTAGCGTATCGTTAAGCTCGTTAACGAAGGCTACACCTTCCTGCAGGGTCTTATTCATCTTCCAGTTGCCTGCGACAATGTTCTTTCTCATTTCGTTACAATCTTATTATTTATGTTGTTGTATTATTCTGTTTTAGCTGCTCGACGTACACTTAGGTATCCTGCGGCACGCCCCCAGCGAAGAGTACGTCTTACTAGACCTATAGCTAGGAGAAATCCCCATAGTAAAAGGATAGACAGACGCCATAGCGAAGGAGTAATATGCTCGCCATGCTCCAGCCTGGAGGAGACAAAGTTAGCAAATTCGTCGCTACTAGGAAAATCGACGCTTGCTAGCTTGTCTACGACGACCCCGTCCTTAATGATGACAAGCCCTGGATTGGCGCGCAGCATAGTACGGATAGTAGTAGCATCAATAAACAGAGCAGGATACTCTGCCCCTGTGCGATAAAACCACTCTGCCGCATTGTCTGCCACAGTAGGAGATACGCTGTAGAACTTTATACCTCGTTTTTTTAGATAACTATACAGTTCATTGACCACCTCATAGCGGGATTGCTCAGCCTTCGTCCAGTCTGGAGAGAGAAAAAGAAATACCCCGACAGTATCCGTTAGTATTTCCTCTGTCTTGTCTTCTCCCTCGGGCGTTAGCACCAAAAAGCTGTAGTTCGGTGGCGTAAGGCTTAGATGCTCTGCTTGCTTCATCTCTACGTAGTGCCAGGTGCTATCAGGTAGACTATCTACAGAGAAGCTCTGCTTTACACCTTTGCGCTCGTATATATAACGGGTCCCAGCATTCAGCTCGGCCATATAGAGAGAATCAGCCTCACGGATACGCTCCCTAATATTATAGCCTATACGATATGGGCGAAAGTCCATAAAGGGCAATGCGCGCAGGTTGGTATAGACAAACAGACCTATGCCCACAATGGCTAGTGACGCCGGTATCCATTGCTCTCGTTTGGAGTACAGATGCTTTATCGCTGTGGCATTCCACACCAACAGGAGCGACATAGGTAGTAGCACCAGATTCTTGATAAAGGTCTGCCATGCCGTAAGCTTCAGCGCATCCCCAAAGCAACCACAGTCTGGCATAGTCCCCGTGAAGTAAACATAGCCTGTTAGCAGTGTGAAGAAGAGCAATAGCACAGCCGCTAGCCTACTGGCGAGTCTGCGGTAAATGCCCATAAGCAAAAAGGCACCTGCACAAAACTCCAATATGATAAGTGCTATCGCCACAGGTAATCCCCACCCAAGAAGTATCGGGTGGGTAATCCCGAATACCAGCGCCTGAAAGTCGTGTACCTTGAGGGCAACGCCTGCTGGGTCTATTGCCTTGGTAAAGCCAGATACAACGAAAACCAACCCAACTACAATACGAGCAAGCTCTATTAAGAGAGGCTTAATCTTCATAGCTCAGCTTTATCAGTGCAAATATGGCATAGTTAATCATATCATAATAGTTGGCATCGATGCCTTCACTTACTAGAGGGCCTTGGCATAGGTCCTCTAGCTGCTTGGTACGGTATATCTTCATCAAGATAAGATCGACCATAGACTCTATACGCATCTGCCGCCAAGCCTCAGAATAGTCGTGATTCTTATTATCCATAAGAGCGAAAGCCGAGGCTACGACACGGTCGTACTCAGCCAAAGCCTCCTCGGCAGACATGGTAGGCGAGTCTTCGGCACCCTGAGCCAGCTGGATAATACCGATAATGCCGTAGTTGATAATACCGATGAATTCGCTATCTATCCCTTCTGCCACACGAGCCTCATGCTCCTGAAGCGTACGTATACGGCCTGCTTTGATGTAAATCTGGTCGGTAACGGAGCGTGGACGCATAATGCGCCACGATGCTCCATAGTCATGTAGTTTGGCCGCAAACAGCGCCCTACAGCGAGCCACTACCTCGGCACGCTCCTCTCTAGTGTTACAGCTATTCTTTTGCATATTAACGCTTAGTTGATTAGACTATTTGTCATCAATAAGTGCAATGTCTAGCACCTCTCGTATCGTTTCCACATAGTGGAAGTTAAGCCCTCGGAGATAGTCAGCTTTGATCTCCTGAATATCTCTAAGGTTCTCTTTACACAGTATAATATCGGTAATCCCCGAGCGCTTAGCAGCAAGTATCTTCTCTTTGATGCCACCCACGGGTAGTACTTTACCACGCAGAGTTATCTCTCCGGTCATAGCAATGCCAGCACGTACACGACGCTGAGTAATGGCCGAGACCAGCGAGGTGGTAATGGTTATACCCGCACTAGGACCATCCTTGGGTACAGCTCCCTCGGGAACATGGATATGAACCGACTTATCCTTGAGGGCCTCCTCCGAGATTCCTAGCTCCTCGGCATAGGTACGGATGTAGCTAAGTGCAAGTACTGCACTCTCCTTCATAACGTCTCCGAGGCTACCCGTTAGTATGAGTTTTCCATCTGTCCCTTTGTGCAGACTGCTCTCGATATACAGGATGTCTCCCCCGACGCTAGTCCAGGCCAAACCGACAACGACACCTGGCATATCATTCCCCTGATAGCGATCTCTCTGAAAGCTAGGCTTACCCAGATACTCTCGTACTAGCGCAGGGCTTATGCTCTTAGGGAGAGGTTTGCTTAGCCCAATCTGCCAAGCCTGCTTACGCATAATCTCAGCAATACGCTTGGAGAGCATACGGACACCACTCTCGCGTGTATACTCCTCTACTACGGTATCGATAGCCAAGGGTGTAAGCTTGGGCTTATACTTCGTCAAACCGTGCTCCTCTATAGCTTTGGGTATGAGGTAGTTTTTGGCTATCTGATGCTTCTCTTCTGCAGTGTAGCCCGTTACCTCTATAAGCTCCATGCGATCACGCAGGGGCTGTGAGAGTGCCGATATATTATTGGCTGTCGCAATAAATAAGACCTTACTTAGGTCAAAGTCTATATCGAGATAGTTGTCATGGAAAGTCGTGTTCTGCTCTGGGTCTAGGACCTCCAACAAAGCCGATGCGGGATCACCCTTGTATGAATCGCTAAGCTTGTCTATCTCGTCTAGGACAAAGACCGGATTGCAGCTACCTGCCCTCTGTATACCCTGTATAATTCGGCCACACATCGCCCCTATATAGGTACGGCGATGCCCACGTATCTCGCTCTCATCGTGTACGCCACCGAGAGATATGCGCACATACTTGCGCCCAAGGCTCTCAGCAATACTCTTACCAAGTGAAGTCTTCCCTACCCCCGGAGGGCCATAGAGACATATGATGGGGGCCTTGAGATCCTTCTTGAGCTTGAGGACAGCTAGGTGCTCCAGAATACGCTCCTTTACTTTTTCGAGACCATAATGGTCAGCGTTAAGCCTACGCTCGGCACGTTTGAGATCAAAGTTATCCTGCGTATACTCGCCCCAAGGTAAGCTTAAGATAGTGCGTAGGTACTGTATCTGTATGCCGTACTCCGGGGCATGTGGAGGGAAGCGCTCGGCCTTGCGTAGCTCCTTGTCGAAAACCTTTCGAACGGCCAAAGGCCATCCTTTAGTCTGTGCTTGTTTGTGTAGCTCATCCAGCTCTTCATCGCCCGTGCCGAGCTCCTCTTGGATGGTACGAATCTGCTGCTGTAGGAAAAACTCCTTGTTGTGCCTCTCTATCTCATTCTTTGCTCTCTCGGCTAGATTCAGCTTCAGTCGCAGCATCTGTAGTTCGGCCTGTTGGTAGGCAAGCACTTTGATACCGCGTGCCTTGAGCTCATCTATCCCCAGCAACATCTGACGTTGCTCTATAGAGACACTTGTCGCTGTCAAGACAAAATTGATGATAAAGCCGAGGTGTTCTATAGACTGCAGTCTACTGATATAGCTCTCTGGCAAAGGACGCCCTAGGAGACGATAAATCTCTAGAAAGTTTTCCTTGAGTGTGGCCATTAGTGCACGAGACTCAGGGTCTAGTTTAAGCGTCTGCTCGGGCATTAACTCTATCGCAGCCGTCATAAACGGCTCGTAGCTAGTAATAGCCCTAAGGCGAAAACGCTGCAAACCTCGTATTGTGATACCTAATTTGCCATCTATAGACTCGCTAATCCCCTCTATCTGCGCCACCACTCCAACGGGGTAAAGCTCTTTTAGGGTAGGCCTATCGGTTTCATTTACACTCTGCGTAATGGCACCGAAGTAGCCTCCACTCTGCTCTATCCAGCGTACCAATCTCTGCGAACGCTCTGATGCTACCGATACAGGCACTACTTGCCCAGGGAAAAGGACAACATTGCGTAGCGGCAATAATGGAAGCTCATCAATAGGCTCGGGCTGCTCTAGCTCAAAAAGCTCATCTGACTCGACGAAGGGCAATATCGGGAATAGCGACACATCATGCCCCATAATGTGTTCGAATAGCTGTGCTGCGTCTTTATTCTTTGAGGACATCTATATACAATCTGTGTTTAGTCTACCGCTAAGACCAGTCCCTTGAGATATTCACCCTCGGGATGATAGATACTAACGGCATGGTCTAGAGGCTGTGTCAGCTGATGCAGGATGCGCACATGTCGACCCGAAGCCGCTGCAGCGGTGAAGACAGCCAAACGAAACTCTTCTTTGCTCACTGCTTGCGAGCAGCTAAAGGTGAACAAAATCCCACCAGGGGCGATCTTACGAAAAGCCTGCGCATTGATACGACGATACCCTATTAGAGCATTGCGCAGCACCTTGCGATGCTTAGCAAAGGCTGGTGGATCGAGAATTATCATATCATACCGATGCTCTGGCATTTGCTCCAGATACTCGAAGGCATCCTGCGTAATAGAGTGATGTTGTGGGCAGTCTCCAAAGTTGAGACGCACATGCTCTTCTGTGAGGTACATTGCCTTAGCCGAGCTATCTAGCGAGTCTACCTGCTTAGCTCCACCACGCAGAGCATAGAGCGAAAAGCCCCCCGTGTAGCAGAAAGCATTGAGCAACGTACGCCCCTTGGCGTAATGCTCAACCAGACTTCTATTGTCTCTCTGATCTACGAAGAAGCCTGTCTTTTGTCCACGCAACCAATCTGGCATAAACTGAATACCATTCTCCCATACAGCTTGCGCTTCACTGTGTCCATAGAGGAAGCCATCCTCGCAGTTCTCTCGGGCTATACGAGTAGGAAGCGTAGAGCTACTCTTGTAGTATATGGCACTGAGGACATTAGGCCCACACAATTCATCATATACACGTACTAAAGCAGCTGCCACAGCCTCACGGCTGTAATGCATACCCATACTATGAGCCTGTACTACCGCAGTATTGCCATAGACATCTATAACCAATCCAGGCAACTGGTCCCCCTCACCGTGTACCAAACGATAGACATTATTTTCACCCTCCTTAGCCTCTGCTGAGCGGATCAGACCGGCACGTATGCGTAGCGAAAGAGCCGCACTAAGGCGTGCCTCCCAGAAACTAGCATCTATCTCCTCGTTGCTAATGAAGCTCAGCATGCGCACAGCGATGCTACCCTCAGCCCAATGCCCGACACCCAGAGGCTCACCTTTCTGACTGTTGACACGTACAAGTGCGCCGTCATAGACTTCGCCCTCTATCGTGTCTATAGCCCCCGAGAATACCCAAGGATGAAAACGTAGGATAGATTCCTCTTTACGTGGCAACAGCTTAACCGTTGCTGTTATTATATTGTTTATCATAGATATACTACTCCGAATTGTGCTGGGGTTGGTGCAGGAAGCGCCATTAAATGGTTGTAGACCTCTAGGCTTGCCACAGCATCTAGTGCTGCGTAGTGCTGTTGTTGCTCAGTAAGGATGGTGGCCTCCCAATTGGTCATTCGCTGAGACTTACTCATATAGCCACCACAGAGTAGACCATATAGCTTTTGTAGGCTCGCACAGCGTAAACCATAAGCAGGCGCAAGCTGCTGTAGCTCTACAAAGCCAGCAGGCTCAAAGGGGGCGACCCGCCTCAAGCCCACAAGGTCATCGTGTAGACTAAGCCCTACCTTGAGGATATCGGGGTCTTCCAGCAACTCGCATAACTCCTGAGGTAGCCCGATTTTGTTTAACCTGAAGAGGAAGCAAATATCCAACGAAGCAATCTGTAGCAATGCCACAGGACGCTTTTTGCCTGGCACGAAGGTAGGTTTCGTTTCGGTATCTAGCCCGAGTGTGTCGTAGCTCCGCAATGCTTGTACAGCAGAGCGTACCTTGCTGAGTGTATCCACAACTACGATGCGACCAGCGAAGGTCGCACGTGGGAGGGCATCTAGCTCTTCCTTGCTGATATCGCTGGGATGCGTATAGAGAGTAAAATTATGCTTAGAAGTCGCTTTCATTGTCTTCGTATTCGTCTTGCTCAAAAATATCATCCTGTGGTACTTGCTCTACGTAGAGCTGATGCAGAGCGGATAGAGCTGATAGGAGAGCCAGCCCCCAATGTTCCTGCCAATAGAGACGACAACGACCAATGGCACTAGGTAGTGCTATTTCGTTGCGCTCTTTGAGAATACCGAGTAAGTTACCAACATGCTGATATATATCCGCTAGCTGCTCGCTTAGATGGATGGCCAGAGGAGTATCACTGTACTGTATATCCGAGGTAGATGCCGTAAGGTATAGGTCGTCGGCTCCGAGTATCTCCTCCGCACGAGATCGCACACGCTCATAACTTTGTTCGCTCACATACTCCTCTAAGTAATCCTCCTCAGGATTGTAGAAGTAGCTAGGCAGTGCCAGCATCAAACTATACAGCCTAGGAAGGCTCTTAAGTAGCTGCTCTATATATATAGGTCGCTCTTGCCCCTGCTCCATTAGTGTTGCAAACTCTACGCCCACTTGGGCAAAGGCGAGTAGCTCAGGAGTATAGAGGCTAGTCTGATATTCATTATTATTCATATTTCGCAAAGATACTACAAAGCGATAAATAATCATAGATGCATTCAGGGTATCTGTTTGGTTTCCAAACAAAAAGAAACTTAACGCCAATAGCTTATGGCAGAAATAAATCTCCGTATCTAACTATTTAGCGACTCTACCTTGATACTACTCACGGTCCCAGAGTTAGGGCTCTTTCTCACAGCCACCAGGTAGTCCCACAAATGGTTATACTAAGAAGACATTGCAAGTGTAAGTCTAATAGACAAACCTTAGCTCTCAATTAGGATAAAGACTATCGACAACGTATACAAGAGGCTATAACGCAGCTGTCTTAGCCCCCGGCTTCCCAAACCTTGAAGCACTCTAGAATGCCCGCTCTGTGTAAACAAACGAAAGTTTATCCTTTTGCTACAAACTATAGAATCTCCACCGCTCCAAAGCATGGGTACACCTAAAGTGCAAACATTCTCAGTACGAGTTTCCCGTGTAAGCCTACCCTCCCCTAGAGGAAAAAGACACTAACTAGTGTACTCTTGTATACTTGCTAGCAAATGCAAGTATACTAGTTGGTGTCCCTAGGCTGCGCTCCGTAGCAATCAGATGACTACACAGTTGACTCAGGGCTCACTCAGCACTGTGGGGAAGGTGCTTCGTTAGGCTTCAATACGAGCATCCCAGCCATCCCGAATTATTGATACATCAGGCGAATAAAGTTCTATAAAACTATACGATATTTATCGTACCTTTGTGCTAGCATTTTTTTCGTAGTATGTAACTTAATATCACTGGCAATAGTTTATGGAAAGAATTATCAAGAGAGCACTGATTTCTGTCTACCACAAGGAAGGTCTTGCCGAGATACTAGCAGAGCTGCACCAGGCAGGTGTAAGCTTCGTCTCGACTGGAGGTACACGTAGCTTCATCGAAGAGCTCGGCTACCCCTGTGAGGCCGTAGAGGAGCTAACTCAGTACCCCTCTATGTTGGGTGGTCGCGTCAAGACACTGCACCCAGCCATCCTCGGAGGCATCCTTGCTCGGCGAGATAATACCATAGACCAGGAAGAGATAGCACGCTATCAGATCCCACTCATCGACTTGATTATAGTCGACCTATACCCCTTCGAGGCAACTGTCGCCTCCGGAGCTAGTGCAGACGAAATTATCGAGAAGATCGACGTCGGGGGGATCTCCCTAATACGTGGCGCAGCCAAGAATTATGCCGACGTCGTTATCGTTGCTTCCCAGGCTCAATACGCCCAGCTCTACCAAATACTGTGCGAGCAGGGTGCTAAAACTAACCTAGAGCAGCGCCGAGACTTTGCCCGTCAGGCTTTCGCTGTTAGCTCTGGTTATGATGCAGCTATCTTCCGCTACTTCGACAATGATGCACAGACAGCCTTCCGCCCTAGTGCAGACTCACCTCAGCCATTACGCTACGGAGAAAACCCTCACCAACGTGGTGTGTTCTTCGGAGACCTCTCTCAGTATCTAGAGCAGCTGCATGGCAAGGAATTGTCCTACAACAATCTACAGGACATAGACGCTGCCGTGCAACTAATCCAAGACTTCGAGGAGCCCAGCTTTGCTATCCTCAAGCACAACAATGCCTGTGGCTTTGCCTCTGCAGATACTATCCTAGAGGCCTACACGACAGCACTTGCCTGCGATCCAGTCTCAGCTTTTGGGGGCGTGCTTATAGGCAACCGTCATATAGACCTTGCCACAGCCGATCAAATCAATGCCCTCTTCTGCGAGGTGCTGATAGCCCCCAGCTATGAAGAGCAGGCTCTGGAGCTACTCAAGAGCAAAAAGAACCGCATTATACTGGTACAGAAGCAACGTATAGAGGGGAAATGGAACTACCGCTCAATGCTCGGGGGGGTACTACAGCAGGAGGCGGATCAACGTGTCGAGACACTCGAAGATTGCCGTATAGTAACAACCCTAAACCCTAGCCCTGAGCAAATAGACGAACTCCTCTTTGCCAACAAACTTGTCAAACATAGCAAGAGCAACGCTATTGTGCTCGCCAAAGGCAAGCGCCTGCTCGCTAGTGGTGTGGGGCAAACCTCACGAGTAGACGCCCTCCGTCAGGCAATCGAGAAGGCTCGTAGTTTTGGCTTCGACCTACAGGGTGCCGTTATGGCTAGCGATGCTTTCTTCCCCTTTCCCGACTGCGTAGAGATAGCAGCACAGGCGGGTATTACTGCGGTGATACAGCCAGGAGGTAGCGTACGCGATGAAGAGAGCGTGAACAAGGCCAACGAGCTAGGCCTAGCTATGGTCGTTACGGGCATACGCCACTTCAAACACTAAACAGCGCTTAGAAACGTTGTACTTATAGTAGTAACAAAACAGATTCATAATAGAGATATTTATCAACTAGATGGGATTATTTTCCTTTAGACAAGAGCTGGCTATAGACCTAGGCACAGCTAATACGATTATCATCAAAGATGGCAATGTTGTCCTTGATGAGCCTAGCGTGATCTCATTCGACAGTAATAACCGCGTCATCGCTGTCGGGACTAAGGCTAACGAAATGTATGAGAAGGGGCACGACAAAATACGTACCGTGCGCCCTCTACGCAATGGCGTAATAGCAGACTTCGACGCTGCTGAGCAAATGATACGCGGTATGATCAATATGATTAGCCCTCGTAACCGCTGGTTCTCTCCTTCACTCCGAATGGTCGTGTGTATTCCCTCTGGGAGTACCGAGGTAGAGATACGTGCCGTACGCGACTCTAGCGAGCATGCTGGCGGACGAGATGTCTATATGATACACGAGCCTATGGCTGCCGCTATTGGCGTAGGTATAGACGTACTTGCCCCTGAGGGACACATGATCGTAGATATAGGAGGAGGTACTACCGAGATTGCTGTTATCTCTCTAGGCGGTATCGTTACCGACGAAAGCATCCGCACAGCAGGCGATGAGTTTACGCAGGATATTGTCAACTATATGCGAGACAAGCACAAAATCAAGATTGGAGAGCGCACTGCCGAAGAAATCAAGATAAAAGTGGGTGCTGTCTATGAGGATCTTGACAATGCCCCCGAGGACTACGAAGTGATTGGTGCTGATATGATGACTACCATGCCCAAGCGTGTAGTACTCTCATACTTAGACATCGCTGGGTGCCTAGAGCAGTCTATCCAAAAGCTAGAGACAGCTATACTCAAAACCCTACAGTCCTCAGACACCCTCTACCACGACATTTATAAGAATGGTGTAGTACTCACTGGTGGTGGTGCACTGCTACGAGGGCTGGATAAGCGCCTCACTAAGAGATTTGGTATAGAGTTTAAGGTTGCCGAGGATCCCCTCCACTCCGTAGCCATAGGTACTGGTATTGCCCTCAAGCGAGTGAAGGAATTTGAGTTCCTCATCCGATAAGAATAGACGGAACAAACTCTACTAAGCCATCATAGGACAAGAGGCCTGGGTCATAGGCGAGCACTCCCAAGAGATACTAAGCGGATAGATTAGCTCTCCTGCACCTGCTGATACCAACCCTCCCGGCTCTTAACCTATGTGTTACATAGCCAAGAGGGTGTGCCAGAAATAACGATTTCTGACACACCCTCTTTTGTACGTTATTATGCAAAAGTTACTATCGTTTATAATAGAGAAGAGGCATTGGTTCTTACTCCTCTTGCTGCTAAGCTTTAGCCTAAACCTTTACCTCCGCCACGGTCTCTATCGCCAGGGCTTGCGTCTGTATGCACAGTCCTGGCTCAGTGGATATACCAACCAGGCTATGACTTACGGCTATAGCTACCTCGACCTCAAGGAGCACAACGAAGCCTTACTCGCAGAGAATGCCCGTCTAGAGCATGACCTTGTAGTACTGCGTCGCTACCTAGCCGATGTAGAGGCAAACAGTACGCTCCCCCCTGGGGTGATGTCCGATAGCACAGGACTTAGCCACAGCTTTGTAACAGCACGCATCGTCAATGTCCGCAACCAGCAAGGTGAAGCCTATTATATTATAAACAAAGGGAGTAACCACGGAGTGAAAGTCGATATGCCTGTTATGAGTGCTACAGGTGTTATGGGCATGGTAATGGAGCTATCTGGCAACTTCTCTGTAGTAATACCTATAACGAACCCGAGAGTAAAGATTAGCGCTATGGTCAAGGGCAAAGAGTACAAAGGAGACGTCTCTTCTCTCGGCTACAACAGACCAGCCTATCTAGGTGGCGTACCACTACAGGCTACTATCAACAAAGGAGATACCGTGCTCACTAGCGGTTACTCCTACGTATTCCCAGAAGGTCTAATGGTAGGCATTGTAGAGACTCAAGACCAGAGCCTTGCTGCAGGACACTCTAAGGCCTTCGGAGCCTTCCGCCTGCGCCTAAGTACAGACTTCGACAAGCTCAACCACGTCTACGTATTACTGACTCCCCCTATGCACGAAGCACAGGAACTCGAAAACCGTATAAGCGAGCAAGATGAACAATAGCTATCTCCGCACCATTGTGGCCACTGCCATCATAATAGCCCTACAGGTATGGGTATTCAGCCCGATGGCCATCTTTCGCCTAGCGACACCGATGATATACCCAGTGTTGCTCTTCTTGGTACCCATGAGCCGTGGCCCTGTAGCTCTTACGCTCTATGGCTTCCTAATAGGCTCATTAATTGATTACTTCGGCTTCACTCCTGGTCTACATGCTACGGCAATGACACTCACGGCCTTTACTCGCTATTACTTCGTACAGCTAACTGTAGATGCCCAGGATAATGTAGAGCTCCTCCCTGTACCCAGTGTCATGGGGTCCCGTAGCTACATTCTTCTGGCCGAGATACTACTAGTACACCATCTGGTATTGTATCTGCTCAGTAGTGGCCTCCATGCAGATTTTCTCTACAGCCTCAGTCGCGCTGCTGCGGGATACCTAGCCTCCTACCTCCTAGCGACAATGGCCTTACTCGGAATCGGCCTACGGCCATAGCTATAGACACGATGCTAAACGACCAATTCCACTCCCGTCGTATGCTGATGATAATCCTTGTTGGGATTGTCTCTCTGATATTTATAGCCCGCTTATTCTATCTACAGCTACTGAGCCCCGACTATAAAGCGCGCGCTGAGCGTAATGCCTACTTCGGGAAGATTATTCAGCCCTCTAGAGGGGTTATCTACGACCGCAATGGCAACATCCTCGTAGACAATAAGCCCGCTTATGATCTGATGATCACTATGTCCATAG
>JAXFXP010000130.1:0-4292 GCA_034091595.1 Porphyromonas sp. | reverse complement strand
CCCTGCCTTAAGCACTCTATACTGCAGACCACTAGGAGTAACAACTACACCAGGACGATTCTTATTGACCGTCAAAATGCTATCATTCTGAGCCTGTCGCACCTTATCCTCGCGCTCCTGCATCTCGCGCACATAGCCGTCAAAAAGCCTGCGTGCGTCTGCTGAATTTATCTTTGTGGCGCCTTGCCCTAGCATAGAGGCAAAGCCCTCCAGAATGCGACTACGATTAAGTGTATCCCCAGGGACTTTGTCTAGCACCTTGGAAAAGCTCTCTCCATTGAGGACTCCGAAAGCGTAGGACACACTGTCTAGTCTAGACATTTGTCCTGCACTCCCCGTCTGTACGACTTTCTTGCTACACGCAGAGAAAGTCAAAGCTACCGCCGCAGCAAACAATCCTAGACCTAAGACTTTCCTCATCTTACGTTTTAGACTAAACAATAGCGATAAGGTCTATGATAAATATCAGCGTACTCCCAGGCTGGATATGCTGACCTGCACCACGATCGCCATAGGCGAGGTCGCTAGGGATAGTAACTTTCCACTTAGAGCCTACAGGCATCAGCTGTAGAATCTCTGTCCAGCCCTTAATAACGCCTTGTAGAGGGAACTCCGCGGGCTGCCCACGTTCGATAGAGCTATCGAAGACTACGCCATTAATAAGCGTACCATGATAGTGGCAACGCACCGTGTCCGTGAGCTTAGGCTTGTCGCCATCACCCTCTGTAATAATTTCGTACTGTAGACCGCTAGGGAGCGTTACTACACCCGCTTTGTGGCTATTAATTTTGAGGAACTCTTCCCCAGCCTCCTTGTTCAAACGAACGGCCTTAGCTTGCACCTCAGCGAAGTATTCGTTGATCGTAGCCTTAGCTTCGTCTATTGTCATAGCTGGCTCCTTATCCTCTAGCACTGACTGTAGCCCAGCGAGGAAATCTTCACCCTTTATATTCTCAAAGCCAGAGGCCTTGAAATTCTGCCCGATACTTAGACCGAGCGCATAACTTACTTTATCCATTCTTAATGTCGGTATAACTACCCACAAAATTACTATTAATTTACTTACGAGCAAGTAGCTGTAGTTCGCCAAAGAACTGTGGACGATGGAAGGCTGGTGCTTCCTCCACAATCGGCGCCCAGCTCAAAAAGTGAGGATGAGCAGTCTTATCTCCACACTTATACAGGTTGGCACGTAGACTTTGCGGCACTACACCCTCAGCATAGCCCATTATAGACCAAGGGATTAAAGCCGTAACCTCCCAATTATATACGCCATCTGTTTGCTCTAGACGCTGTCCCTGATAGGTAGCAATGCGCTTTATCGCAGCAAACTCCTCTGGCGAGAGTAGCATAGATTCCGTAATGGTCTTGTGGTGTGCAGCATAGCATACACCAGCAGCGTTAAATTCGAAATTGATGTAGCTCTCACCAGCCTCTCTCTGCATGAAGAACTCCACACAGCTATCCTCATGGACGTAGTTGCCATCCCCTGGACTAGTCGTACGAATATCTTCGCCATGTACGAAGTAATGCAGCACTAGGCCTTCTTCGCTGTAAGCGAGGTCGACCGACACTACAGGACAGTAGGGGAAGTCTTCACGCCAATTAAGAGTATCTATTCTCAGGCGTTCGCCTGCGGTCTCTAGCTCACGTTGCAACTGCTCTAGGCTCTTGCCTGCAGTCGCTAGATAAGGAATGTTTGCTTGTTTCATACTACGAAGTAGGTGTTAATGACTGTCATGAATATATGGAGCTAATGCGCTACGACATCTGTCTGGTAGTTTTCTCTTAGCTCTATTAGTTTGTTCGGTTTGTGATTCGTTCCACGTAGTAAGCTATCGCCCCCTGTATATATGCCGACCAAGCCAAGGACAAACAACACGATAGCTATAATTGTGCTTATAACACGGACACCTGCATGTCCGGTACGCGTAGCCAAGGTTTGCACGGAGAGGGTCAATATATACCACCATGTCATGCATCCTATTGCCAGCCCCAGAAGAGCCGTAGACAGCTCCCATCCAGGATTAGGAGTCTCTCTCACAAATTGGAAACGGGTGTACAGTGGCAGGATTAATAACATAATGAATGGATTGGTAGCTGTTACCACAAAGGCCGTTATCACCTTGCGCAAACCGTGACGTTTGCTAAAGCGAACCGTCGGGGTCTGTTTGATTTCTTTTTTGGAGCGCTGATAGAGGAAGAGGGCAAAGCCTACAATAATAATACCACCCAACAGTCTAAGATGTGCATCGTAGGCTATCACAAAATCCAACACCATACCTACCCCAAAGTAAACAACGAGCCCATACAGCACATCACTAAGTGCTGCACCGAGCCCAGTCAGCAAGCCTTCCCGCCGCCCACCGTGCAGAGTTTCACGCAAGCACAATACTCCGACAGGACCGAGAGGTGCTGATATAATAATCCCTATGATTATTCCTTTGAGTAGTGTTATCAACATCTATACTTCTACGCAAGGAGACTCGGCATACTGTGCCAAGTCATGCTGGGCAAAGGTAAGAAAAAAGCTACAATTCCCCCCTTTGAACCAATAGAGATACCGATGCGGAACTGATATCAGCATTAAAAGGAGGCTTAACCTTAGCCAGAGTCAACTCTAGCTCCGCAACCATTGGAAAAGCATCAAACACACAGCCTGCTATCCGACCTACTACATGCTCAAGCAGTCGGCTCGGTGTCTCCATTTCTCTCTGCACTAGACTATATACCTCGGCATAGTTTATTGTATCCGAGAGTTCATCGCTAGTGAGACTGCGGTAAGCATTAAGTGTGGCCGTGAGCTCCAATTGGTAGTTATTCCCGACTTTACGCTCTTGCTCCAATACACCATGATAGGCATAAAACCGCATCGCCTCCAGTTTAATCTTTAGTTTCATAGATTTTATCTTTAATCGCATCAAGCACCCCATCAACAGGCTGCTGGATAGCCTATGTAGGGGGATCTTCATCAAACAAAGAAAAGAGGAGCTTGCAGGTCTAATCAACCTATGCAAGCCCCTCTGATAAAAGCCACGCGTGATAAAAGTGAAAACTCCGAATGACAGGATTTGAGTGCTCCACTAGCTTTGTAATCTGCTTGCCCTTAGGGGCTACAGCCCGCCATTACTAATGGGGCTTGTCTCGGATAAAGGTAAAATGTTGAGTCTCCCTATCAACAACGTGGCTTAATATTTCCTAGTTCATCCTACTGCAAAGATAACGACAATTATCCAATGTTGCAACTATGATGATCCGAAGCCCCCTACATCCCCTCCTAAGAGCAGTCGCCACTACACCTCGATGCAGCAACTAGTAAACGGGCGAACACTGAGCAGTACACAGCGTATCTCCTAGAGTCGCACTAGCAGAAACTCTCAGTTGTACCAATACAAACGTCAGACTGTGCTAGCACAAAGTCTCAGTTGTATTGGTACCCGAATCAGCTTGCTTCAGACAGAGCTCAGGGCTGGCGCATTTATTTAAATCAAAAGCGTATCCTAGCCCTTTAGGGGATGGTAGGAGGATACCTCTAGAGGATACAGAACAGAAAAGTGGGCACAAGGATGGAGCCAACACTCCTAAAGGTTGTCCGACTCTATCGCCTGGACTCTGCTCTACTATCGCCCTATACAGGACTATTGCCTATTAACAACTGGGGCCAGACTTACCCCTACTGCAGTTGCTCTGTACCCTAGACCGTGTTATAATATTGCCAGAAAGTTTTATTACCTTTGTTTGTACCAACGAAAAGAAGAGTATGAACGAATTTAAAAAATATGCAACCCGCCACTTAGGGATGAATACACTCGCCCTAGAAAGCTATATGGATTTGCAGAGCAGCTACATCTCACCTACTATCATAGAGGAACGACAGCTCAATGTTGCACAGATGGATGTGTTCTCACGCCTTATGATGGATCGCATCATCTTTCTTGGCACGGGTATCAACGACTACACGGCTAACGTGATACAAGCTCAACTCCTATTCCTAGACACTAGTGATCCAGGCAAGGACATATCTATCTATATCAATTCCCCTGGTGGATCCGTCTATGCTGGCTATGGCATTTATGACACAATGCAGTTCATCAGTAGCGATGTAAGAACAATCTGCACAGGCATAGCAGCCTCTATGGCATCAGTGCTGCTCGTAGCTGGCACCAAAGGGAAGCGTAGTGCTCTCCCACACTCGAGAGTTATGATACACCAACCTTTGGGTGGTGCCCAGGGACAGGCCAGCGATATAGAGATCGCAGCTCGTGAGATTATCAAGGTCAAGAAGGAACTAT
>JAXFXP010000129.1:0-4848 GCA_034091595.1 Porphyromonas sp. | reverse complement strand
TCTGTTTTGTTAATCTATCCTCACTCTAATGCCTATGCTTAGGAAGCTATCTTACTTCTTCTCTGTATGCCTGGCTCTACTGAGCCTAGCCGCATGCTCGCCCGATGTGGCGGAGCAGACAGACCCTACTGAGCCGACTGTATGCCCTCTGCACTATGTGCGGCTAGAGGGTGATGCCGAGTTTATTGATTTCGATGCCAAGGCCAATAGTCGAGAGCTAGTGGTCGAGAGCAGTCTGCCCGAATGGGAGGCCGAGCTACAACCTGCCGTAGACTGGCTGAGCATCAGCCGTGAGGGGACTGCCCTGCGCTGTACTCTGCAGGAGCATCGGGGGATGGAGCCTCGCTCCGTCAAGCTGATACTCCGCTCTCGGGACTGTGCCCGTAGCTACACCATCCGCCAACTAGGTGCTCTGCCGACTATTCTGGTGAATAAGTCCGAGCTTAGCATCGGTGCCGAGGGCGGGGCGCTAGACTTCGTTATTACGACCAACGTATCGGACTACGAGTTACGCCTACCCGAGTGGATAAAGCAGCCCGAGGCCCGCAGTGTGATGCGTGATATCCCCGTAGCGCTGAGGGCAGAGCCCAATACGAGTGGCAGTACACGTGGCGATAATATAGAGATTGTGGAGCGAGGAGCCACAGGGCGAGAAGCCGTACGTGCCTCGCTCTCTGTGCTACAGCTCTCGGCAGAGGGAGCTGGCGCTACGGCCACAGGGGCGGACCTTAGGGTACCCATTGCTCGTGGGGAGGCGACTTCGGTAGAGTCGGGCTATGGCATCGAGCGTGCCTTCGATGGCAATAGACAGACGTATTACCACTCCAACCGCACTAATACCGACCCCAAACGCCAAGTAGATATCGAGAATTACTTCCCGATAACGCTGACCTTCGAGCTAGCACGCCCTGAGTCGCTAGACTATATGCTACTGCTGTCTCCGCCCCAGAGTATCGGCTCTAGAATCAAAACGACGGAGCTTTACTACTCCACTGATGGCAAGGAGTATAAGTCGCTAGGGGAGTATAGCCTAGAGGAGGGGGATGAGCCTACACGCGTCTCTCTGGCTGGGACCAACAAGGAGCGCATAACCCATATTAGACTCCGAGTCCTGAGCGGGCATGGAGCGGGTCAGGGCTACGCAGCACTGGCCGAGCTAGAGCTGTATCGCGAGAGTCCCAATCGCTTCGACCCGCTCTCGCTTTTTACCGACCAGAGCTGTAGTGAGCTGCGAGCTGGTGTACAGCGCCAGACTATAGAGTCTTGCCCCGACAAATTGTACCGCGATATAGCTATGGCTCTACACGAGGAACGCTATCAGTCTGAGTTTCGAATTGGTAGCTATCGAGCCTATCCCAATAGCTTCACGCATCTAGCGAGCAATAAGATGCAGTTTGCTTATTCTCAGCTCGACAACCCTACAGGTATCGCAGTAGAGGCGGGCGAGGAGCTCAAGGTCTTGGTGGGGGATACCTGGGGGCACGAGTCTCTGGCTCTGAGGGTCGTAGATTACTACCAAGGGGGGCAAGAGGATGGCGTGTCCCAGTCCAAAACCTATCTCCTAAGCGAAGGACTAAACAGCATCAAAATGAGTGCGCCTGGGCTAGTGTATGTATCGTACATCAAGCGGACGATAGAGGAGGCTACCAGTGCTAAGCCTATCAAGATCCATTTCGTCTCGGGGACTGTAAACGGATACTTCGATGCTCAGAGCAAGCAGCACCAAGGGCGCTGGCAGGAGCTACTGGGCCGTGCTAAGCATCGCTATTTCGATCTTCTTGGCCGTAAGGCACACTTGGTGTTCCCTGTGGCAGTGTACCGCAAGGCGACCCCAGATGGGCAAGAGCTGGCAGGGCTTTACGACAGTATTGTGCAGGCTCAGCAAGAGCTTCATGGCTTGGTCCGTTATGGGCGGACCTACAGCAATAGGCTACTATATAGCCCTACTTACCGCAAGGGCTCGTATATGTACGCTACGCACGAGCATACAGCTTATGTAGAGGGGACACTGCATCATATCGCCGACCCAGTGTCTTTACGTAATGGTGTATGGGGGCCTGCACATGAGACAGGGCATGTCCACCAAACAGTCCCTGGTGTGCTGTGGCAAGGGCTTACGGAGTGTACCGTCAATATCCCCACGCTCTATGTGCAGACTGCAATACTTGGGAGGGAGAGTCGCCTGCAGAGTGAGCCTAGTGGGCAGAGCGGACACAACTCGTACACGGGAGCCTTCACACATATCATTGCACGCAAGGCTGCGCACGCTACTGATGAGAGTGTTTTCCGCAAGCTAGTCCCTTTTTGGCAGCTACAGCTTTACTTTGGCAATGTCTTGGGGCGTAGTCCGCATCTGAGGCCCGACAAAGGCGGCTTTTACCCCGAGCTCTACGAATACTGTCGTACGCACCCCTCTATAGTCCGGCAGGGGGCTATGACGGAGGATAGAGCTTTCAATGGTGCATGCCAGCTAGAGTTTGTATATATGGCATCGGTAGTCTCTGGTTATGATTTGGTCGATTTCTTCGAGAAGTGGGGCTTTCTGCGTCCTGTGAGCGCCTTAATCAAGGATTATGATCAGGAGTGGTTGGTGGTAACACAGCCTCAGATAGATGCCCTCAAGCGTCGTATTGCAGCCGAGCGTCTACGTCCATTGGGCAAAGTGCCGATAGAGTATATCACCGATCGTAATACCGAACTCTTTCGTCAGCCTCGTGCCATTATCGAGGGTACAGCCAAGAGGGTAGGCAACGAAGTGAGCTTCTCAGGTTGGCGCAATGTGGTTGCTTTTGAGGTCCTTGATGAGCGGGGACAGTTGGTCTTTGTTAGCGATGGTGTTTGGACGAATGGTAGGGGCTATAGAGATGAGTATTACCTACACGTCTGGGTAGATAAGCTTGTCTCGTGGCGCTCGGGCTATCGTGTGCAAGCGGTGGCTGCCGATGGCACTCGTGTACCTGTAGTCCTTAGCGAATAGGGCTAGATACACTTAGGATAGCACCCATAGGCTCTCAGCCCGAGAGTCTATGGGCGCTATTGTGATTGATGGAGAGTTAGTCGAGCTAGCTGGCTCTGCCCTAGTGGGTATATGTTAGCTTGCCTACCGAGTGGACCAAGCTCCGCCTAGTATAGGGGCCTGGATTTGTCCCCAGTTGTCTCAGCCTCTTGTACTCTTTTGTCGCTATCTTTGTAAGCGAATAATCACAGGCAATAGGCATAGATTAGATGAATACCCAGCAATACAGCGAGCTTTTTAGCTTCCTCTGGGATATAGCCAACGAGGAACAAAAGGATAAAGGGGATATGTACCCGAAAGCGCAAAGTCGGGTACATGTTAATGCTGATATGTACCCGAAAATGCAAAGTCGGGTACACGTCAATGAGAGGACAGATAATGGAGCCTGAGGAAGGCGATTAGGGAGTAGCCCCCTCACCGAGCTGGGGCTATATACAGGGTAGTTATCCTGTCGATCCCTGAGAGGTATGCAAAAAGCTGACGACGCTCTGCCTCGCCCTAATACAAAAAGCAATTAATAGCTAGATTTTGAAAGATATGAACAAACACTACAATATACCACTATTGCCTCTTTCTTATGATTTTGAAACAAAGGAAGTATTGAAGCAAGTTAATTCCGCCAATCGTCGACTTGCAGAGTTGAAAGGAATAGCACTGACTATTCCTAACGAGAATATTCTGATCAGCACTTTGGTACTACAAGAAGCTTTGGACAGTTCGGCCGTAGAAAATATAGTTACGACCTCGGATGAGCTGTATAAGGCTGACCTGCACATGGACGGACAAATCAACAATGTTGCTGCCAAAGAAGTGCTGCTATACAGGGAGGCTATGTCTGTAGGGTTTGAAAGGGCTCGTAAAAATAAGGTCCTTACACTCAATGATATCAAAGCGATACAGCAAAGATTGGAAAATAATAATGCTGGCTTTCGAAGGGTTCCAGGGACGGTACTAAAATCTTCGAAAGGAGACGTGGTATATACTCCACCTCAGGAGTATCAAGAGGTGGAAAATTTGATGTCCAACCTAGAGCAGTACATCAATGACCCGAGTATTCATGATGTAGATCCACTGATAAAGTTAGCTATCATTCATCACCAGTTTGAAAGTATTCATCCATTCTACGATGGCAATGGTAGGACAGGTAGAATCCTCATTATTCTATATCTGATTATCAATGAGCTACTGGACTTGCCCATCCTATATCTTAGTAGATACATTACCCACAACAAAGGTGAATACTATCGTTTGATTCAGCTTGTCAGAGATAAGGGCGACAATAATTTTGAGGAATGGGAACAGTGGATATTGTTTATGCTCAAAGGCATTGAGGAGACGGCTGTGCAGACCACAGAACTTGTCAAGCAGATTTCTCTCCTTATGTCTGAATATAAAAATAAGTTGCGACCCTTATTTGGGGGGCGGTATAAACATGAGCTCATTAATAATTTGTTTTTCCATCCGTATACCAAAATAGAATACATGGAAGCAGATATGATGGTGCAACGAAAGACAGCAACTAAATATCTTGACATGATTGTTGAGGCGGGCTTACTTAGAAAAACAAAATATGGTCGCTCTAACTATTACATTAATACTAAGTTGATGGACTTATTCATCAATCATCGTATACTCAATGATGATACAAGTGAGAGTATTGAATCTGTAAAAGAATAAAGGGAATATGTACCCGAAAATGCAAAGTCGGGTACACGTCAATGAGAGGACAAATAATGGAGCCTGAGGAAGGCGATTAGGGAGCCACAGGGGAGGGCTGACGCACGAAAAGTTATTAGCTTTGGAGTCGTACAACAAACGCTAAGTATGTATCT
>JAXFXP010000128.1:0-2153 GCA_034091595.1 Porphyromonas sp. | reverse complement strand
ACCTGTGGCATTACCTTGGCTTGTGGAGGTCCCCTTACCCCCTCCGAAAGCTTTGGCTACGCTACTACCTGCAGCTCGGCGCTTAGCTTCACGCTCAGCGGCCTCACGCTCGGCACGAGCTTTGGCCTCTGCCTCTGCTTTGGCTTTGGCTACAGCCTCTTGCTTTGCTCGCTCCTCAGCTAGTTTAGCTTCACGTGCTGCCTCCTCCGCCTGTCGCTTACGTAGACTCTCCTCGTACTGCTGAGTATTGGTCGGCTGAGGCTCCGCAGGCTTAGGCTGTGGGGCTCGGGTGGGCTGAGGCTTGGCTTGGGGCCTAGCTTCGGGTTTGGGGCTTACTATCGGATCAGGCTGCGTAGGTCTAGGCTCCGCCTCCATCGTCTCAGCGTCACTAGCCTCATCGCCACCAGCTGGCTCTTCGCTCCCACTAGCCATAGCGACATCCCCGAGGTCTATCAAAACAATCTCCTCTGGCTTAGACACTCTACGCTCACTCCTTAGGGTCAACCAGTAAAGCAAACCTATCAAGAGCAAGTGGGCTACGACAGTAGCCAAGAGGGGTATCAGCCACGCAGGGGATTTAGACTTCGTCATCATAATAGCGCTTAGGGGGCTGTAGGCTCGACCTTCGTAGCCAAGACGACTTTGAGCTGTGCCTTAGCGGCAGCATTTATACCCTTTACCACTGCGGCATAGGGTACTTTTTCGTCGGCATGGATAGACACATATGCCCCAGGGTGCTCAGCAGCATATACCCCCAACATGAGCTCTACGCTGTCTGGGCTATAGGGTATCTCTGGGGACTTGTCTAGCCCCAGATAGTACTGTCCCTCTGGTGTGATGACGAGGCGGGCGTGTGGCTGCTCCTCGACGCTACTAGCCGCAGCACTCGGGAGGCTCACCTTGATTACATTGGGGACGATAATGGTACTCGTCACCAAAAAGAAGATAAGCAGTAGGAAGATGACATCAGTCATCGATGCCATGCTAAAACTATCAGCGATAGCTGTCTTACGCTTGAGTCCCATAATTAGTGAGCATCGTTTAGGAGGTCCATAAACTCAATGGTCTTGGTCTCCATAATACCCTGCACCTTACCCAGCAATGCTACCAGGTAGTTGTATGCAAAAAGCGTAGCAATACCTACGACTAGTCCTCCTACCGTAGTTACGAGAGCCTCGTATATGCCGTTGGAGAGCAGTGCTACATCGACGCCTGCACTGCCAGCATTAGCCATGTCGAAGAAGGCGCGTACCATCCCGGTTACTGTCCCCAGGAAGCCAATCATAGGAGCACCTGCAGCGATTGTAGCGAGGATAGGGAGACCCTTCTCCAGCTTACCTATCTCTATATTACCGACATTCTCGATGATCACAAGGACATCCTGCATAGGCCGGCCGATACGGCTAAGCCCCTTGTGGACCATACGTGCGGCAGGGGTGTTGGTATCCTCACATAGCTTAACGGCGCTCTCTACTTTGCCATCCGTTACGTAGTCTCGTATACGCGCCATAAAATGCTTGTCCTCACGTGCTGCCGCTCTGATCTGTATCAACTTGCGTACGAAGATAAAGACGGCTAGCAGTGAGAGGGCTAGTAAGACAATCATAATCCACCCACCCTTGGTAGCGAGGTCTAGTACCGAGAGGGTTGCCACCTGAGGTGCGAACTGTGCGACTGTCTGAAGAGCGTGATTGAGGCTATCTACGGCTGTTGTATCCATTTCTTAATGCTTTATTATTTCGTCTAATTCCCTACGAAGTTAGTCAATTCTCTAAAAATATGTACCTTTACATCGAATAACGAAACAACTCTTTAACGAAGACTAATATGGCATGTAACAACAACAACGGGAAGTTCCTTCTCGGGATACTAATAGGAGCTGCTGCGGGTGCAGCGGCAGCGTATTTTTCTGACCGTAGCCGTCGCGAGCGCTTTGCTGACGAGGTTGGGAGCCGTGTGGACCGTGCACGTGATAGCCTCGTAGAGGGCTACTACGAAGCCAAGGACCGCTACAACGAATACCGCAACCGCATGGGTAGCAGCACCAGCCAACTACTCTCGGACGTGCAGCAAGAGCTAGACGACCTAGACTAACAACCCACATCTATAACCACCAGCCTGCTATGTAACGTGCTATGCGCGCGCCATAGCAG
>JAXFXP010000127.1:0-16952 GCA_034091595.1 Porphyromonas sp. | reverse complement strand
ATCCCCCCGCACTCGGCTAGGATGCGCCCATCGGCCTCGGCATAAGCTCGCAGGGCCGTCCGCATCGAGCTGTTGGCGCTCAGCCTATCGAGGTAAAACTCGGGATAGCCACCTGGTAAGTAAATCAGATCGCTCTCGGGTAGAGTTTCATCCGCCAGCGGGCTGAAGTAGACAACAGTGCCGAGGGCCTCGAGAGCTTTGATATTGCCTGGGTAGATGAAGTTGAAAGCCTCATCTTTGGCAACGGCAATGCGGATATTACCAGACTCGGGAGCCGTCGCCGTGGGTTGTGCACATTCTGCGAGAGGTTTTGTGCATAAACTTAGTAGGCGCTCTGTATCGACGTGTGCCTCTAGCAGGTCGGCCACTTGGTCAGGGAAGGCATCTAGCCGTGCTAGCTCCTCTAGGCTTAGCCCAAGGTGGCGGCTGGGCACCTCTAGGCTCTGTGTGCGTGGTATATAGCCGAGGCTCTCTACGCCTGCGTCCCGAGCAGCATCGGCAAGGAAGCTGTAGTGATTTTCGCTAGCTACACGGTTGAAGACGACACCGACAATGCGCACGCCTGGTTGCCAATGTTTATAACCGTATATAATAGCTCCGACGGAGTAGGCCGAGGAGGCGGCGTTGACGAGCAGGACGACAGGGATATCGAGTAGCTGTGCCAGCTCGGCAGGTGAACCCTGCATCTTTTGGCTACCATCGTAGAGTCCCATCACGCCCTCTACAACGACGGCATCGGCCCCTTGGCTGTGGTACGCATAGGTACTGCGTACATGCTCGGGAGACATCATATAGAGGTCGAGGTTGATGCTCTCTCGGCCCGAGGCTAACTGATGAAACTTGGGGTCTATGTAGTCTGGTCCGCACTTGAAGCCTGAGACCTCTAGGCCACGGCGTCGTAGTAGACGTAGCAAGCCGAGCGTAAAGGTGGTCTTACCGCAGCCCGAGTTGGTCGCTGCGACGAGTAGTTGGGGGATAGTAGTCATATCTAATAGTTGGGTTTTGGAGGACGGAGGGCGGACAGACAGGGCAATGATAAAGGGTGCAGCGAAACGGATATGTTTCTCTGCACCCTTTGTTCATGCTTGTCTATTATCACCGCCTGCCCTATCTCGATAGGGCTGTATGCGGGTCGATTAGCGACGGATACCTAGTTCCTTGATGATAGCACGATAGCGCTCGATGTCGATCTTGTAGAGGTAGTCGAGCATACGACGACGCTTACCGATGATCATCTTAAGGGCACGCTGTGTGCTGTAGTCCTTACGGTTGCGCTGTAGGTGGCCAGTGAGGTGCTGGATACGGAAGGTAAAGAGCGCAATCTGGCTCTCTGGGCTACCGGTGTCCTTGGCGTCCTTGCCATACTTCTCAAAGAGTTCGGCTTTCTTAGCTGAATCTAGATACATTTCTTTTGCTTGTATTAAAGTTAAACAGAATGTCGCTCTAGTAGCATTGCGTAAAATCACTACCAAATACGAATCGCCTGCAAAGGTACGTATTTAATCCGAGCCTCGCAACAGCCTATGCGCAGTGGTCGTAAGCCACACTTAGTCGCTTAGTGCGCTAGGCACAGAGGCTGTACCCTATAGAGTCTAGTATACCACCCAGCCTAGTGCGATGTCGAAGCTACTGAGGCGAACACTCCCCAGCCCATCATAAGTATTGACAAGCTCCTTGCCGGTCCCATGCTTATAAGTGGCTGTCAGCTGGAGGCGCTTCCCTATCTGCGCTGTCAAACTGGCTGTTAGCCCCCAGTGTGTAGACCGGTATGGGGCAAAGTGATAGCTTTCGAAGGTATTGTTGGCCTTGCCCGTAACCCTATCGAAAGGTCGCACTCTGCTAAGAAAATCAGGCTCGGCTTTCTGAGGATTGATGACTCGGGTTGTTATCTCGCCATCACTCCCTAGGCCATAACGATAATAAACACCTAGGCGAGGGGTCAAGCTCAGACGCTCATTCAGCTCTATACGATAGCCCAGAGTGAGAGGTATAGCTAGATAGGTATGCCCCTGGTCGTACCTCAGTATCGCCCCAGTGGGATTCTTAAGATCGAAGTTGCGCAGCGAAGGTTGTACATACTCCAGCATGGCATCTAGGCGTAGCTGCCATGGACTCTGCCCCAGCTGATACTCCCCAAACACGCCTCCGAAAGCACCCATACGAGGAGCTGTTTCCCCTGTTCCTGTGAAGAAGGCTGCATTGGCACCTGCCTGTATTCCTAGACGTAGGTCCTGAGCCTTAGCCACCCCGCCCAGCACAAGGGCCACGAGTAGCGCTAGTAGTCTTACTTTCATCATCATATATTGTTTAATGTCTAGTCTTATTTACCTTGGACTATTTCTAATCTACCCACCCCTCTAGAGGGGTATGGACTATGGTATGCTCTCTATGGGGTAAGGTGTTTGCGGACATAGCCTAGCGCATGCCAGACGCTAGTCCTATAAATAGTAGCCTGCACATTACCCTAGTTAGTTTTACCACTGGCTTTGTGGTATATTAATATTATGAATTGAATGCGTTGCAAAGATAGCACTTTCTCATAAGTCTCCGATAGCCCCTGTAGTAAGGCGTTTAGCCTAAAAGGAAAGGCTAGCTCTAGATTCCAAATAATCCACATCTTAGGGCAAAATATCCACCAGTAATACTGCTGTAAGAAGCTTCTGCTCTATCATTAAATCCGTTACCTAATGGTCGGCACATGGCTGCCTATTAGGCAAGTGATCGCTTACCTATTAGATTGACGACTGTACACTTGGTAGGTGAACAACTGTACACTAGTTGAGGTGATTTACACGGAAGCGAGTGCTGGATTTTGCTTGATGCTTAGTGCAAAAGAAAAGCCCTGCATAGCACAATGTCTATGCAGGGCTTATCAGGATGAATGCTTTACAAGGCTTACTTCACAGCTACGCGACGCTCCTTGATACGAGCCTTCTTACCCGTTAGGCCACGTAGGTAGTACAGCTTGGCACGACGTACCTTACCGAGCTTCTCTACTGTAATCTTCTCGATGAATGGGCTCTCGATAGCGAAGATACGCTCTACACCCACACCCTCAGAGATTTTGCGCACTGTGAAGTGCTTCTTTTCGCCGTGTCCGCTGATGCGGATAACAACACCACGGTAGCGCTGGATACGCTCCTTACCACCTTCGCTGATGCGATAGTCGATAGTAACGGTATCACCGCTACGGAAGGCAGGATGCTCCTTACCGGTAGCAAAAGCCTCGTTTACAATCTTGATAAAGTCCATTTCTGACTTGCTTTATTAAATTAGTATTTCACCAAACGCAATGTAACAGGCCACACTATTCTTCCTGACAGAGATTACGCTAAGCGTCTGCAAAGGTACAACAATTTATTGATTAGGCAGATATGGAGTAATGGCGGTTGTGGATAGGTTCATGCAGATTAAATACCCCTGCTTTTATGTAGGGATTAAGAAAAAGGAGCTAATAAATCCTTGGGGTAATAATGATATATCGGGGTATTTTATATCTTTGCATTGAGTTGTATGATGTGCAGCTTTCAGTCTAATTAACAGTTATCACACCATGAAAGCAAAGATGATTTTACTATCGATGCTCGCCCTCTTGCTCCCTATTCAGCTATTGGGTCAGAGCGAACTAAAGCGCTGGACCTTTTCTCTGCAGGGGATGAGTGCAGAGGTAGAGGAGCTGAATAAAAACGAGACCAAGCTCATCCCGTCGATAGCCTATAACTTCAATCCGTATGTCAGTGCAGGGCTAGAGCTGAGCCTGCCTCTAACGGATAATGGGGTCTATAGCTCTACCAATGCCGAGCTCTTCGCTACGCTTTATACGCCACGCTTAGGACGCTTCCGCTTGGGCTTGTCTCCGGTACTAGGTGTGGGGCTTATCGGAGCCTATAAGCGCTCTTGGAAGTATGCTGATATTCTTATATATGAGTTAAGAAGCTCTTCCGAGAGTAGAAGGAAGTATGAGGAGAGGCACTTCGGTTATCGCTGGTACTACGGCCTGCGCCCAACACTAGAGTATAGCCTTGGCGAGCGCTGGTCTTTGAGCCTCAGCTATGCTTTCTGGGGCTGGCACTCTCGAGGTAAGGATACGTACGTTGCATACAGAGTGGGGGGGCACTACGATGATGTACTATCGGATTCCGTATATCAGCCCTCGTGGGGCTTCCTGACTGCGCCGACTCATAATAGTGCGCTGCGTATAGGCTTCCGTTATTCTTTCTAGCAGAGTCGCTAGCTTATTATATAGGGCGGGCGACCGCTATCCTAGCGAGGGCTTGGGCTGTGGCCTGGGCTTCGTTGCTCGCTGGGGTAGCGGTCGCTTTGCTTATTGTCTCGATTTGGGCAATAGTTGCTGCCGTTAGGGCGTAAAGGTATGTTATCTTTTGTCTTGCATAGTAGGCTGTTGCTCAGATAAAATAGTAGTCTTTATGGAACTGGTAATAGGCGAATTAGGCAGGTGAGATTTCCTCAACTGTTAGAAATGTATTACCTTTGTAGACAGAATCCTGATTGAATACCAACACCATCAAGGTGGACCCCCGCTCCATCATGTATGTTCCTAGCAAGCGCTGCTTGTGTCTTCGATTAGGGAACGGTTATATATTAACAAAATGAAGAAAAAAGATTACATTGTACCAAGGATAGAGGTCTTTCTATCCAAGCCTAGTGTGCGCCTGCTGGCGAACTTCTCGATGGAAACAAACGTTGAAGATTTTGGTCAAGCCGAAGAACTCAACCCAGACGCAAACTCAATTACACTATAAAAGACTTGACTATTATTATGCTTAAACGTATAGCTTTGGCAGTATCTCTGGCCACGATGCTTGTGCTTCCTGCCTGCAATAAGTCTAACGAACCTGCCCCTCAGACTGTAGCGGCAAGCGGGGTTAAGTTTCAGCTCGAAGCATCGACGGACGAGGACTTCCTAAAGGCCTTAACTTATGACGAGAGTAACAGATATCAGGTAAATGGTATTACATCCTACCGTTTACTAGCAGGGGAGGTCAAGAAGAGTCATGTATTGGTTTTCTCTAGGCCAACAAGTAGGGCTACTAGTACGCTCCAATTGGAGGGATATGTAGAGCTCCAGTGGACGCTTAGCAAAAATGAAAACGGAAGTATAAAGGCCTCTTGCTATGGAGACTATAAGGTATACCAGGCCACAGTTAATACTGATCCCGCAGCTAACGAAGGCAAAGCCCTTATAATCAATAAAGACCAAGAAGTAACACTCTTAGCCTCCAAGAGCTATCTGTTCCTCGGTATTCTATCGGATGCTCCTCTAGACAATCAGATTCCGCAGGGAGGCTATATATATGCTGGGCCTAGTGTCTCTTTTGATTCTGAGCAGTTCTCTACCCTCCAGGGTGACGCATTGCTCAAGAATATGCAGGGTAATATCCCTTATACGTTCAGATTCGAGCTCACGCCTCAGAAAGAAAATCTAGTGGTCTACAAGTCTGGCGGAATCATAAACCTTGGCTCTACAGTGGTCCGCGTAGAGGTCGAGAACAACTCCAATAGACCTCTTACTAGCTCGGATATCCGCTTTAAACTTGTCGGTCTGACGTCTCGTATCAAGTACGCATTTATGGATACGAGTATGCGCCCTCAGCTGGCTGAGAAAACACCTTACCAGGCTCATGAGTCTCTGACAGAGAACGGCTTTAACCTCCCTATCAGCAGTCTCCCTCCGAAGAGCAAGGGGGTGTACTTCATCCCTCTAACCAAATCGAATGGTGATGCTAGACACGAGTACCTCAAAAGAGTCGAGATAAAAATAGACTCTCCTCAGTCTGACCTATCGGTAGTCAGCAGTAATACTCGTGCTCCTTTTGTCTACACTCTTAACGATGTGGCAGCAATTGATGCTGCTTGGCTCAACAGTAGTCAGAAGAAACTCAAGGTAATCAAGCTGACAGTCTTCTCTGTAGAGAATACGTCGATGTAAGCTTATCCGATAACGCTGTATACAGATTAAGTGTGGGAGGCTGTGCCAAAATTGACTTTTGGTACAGCCTCTTGTTTATTGCCGTATGTTGAGCTCCTCTCGAGCGTTATTGAGATTATTCGGTTTGGGGGCTGGGGCTTATGGAGCTGGGGCTTATTACCTATGGGGCGTGCATTATCCGGCATTGTTTAGAGTCCCCTATATGGCTAGGCATAGCCGAGGTGTTACGGGGCTACGCAGTAACTGTATCTCCTCGTGTGTCTGCTGTAGTGCTTTCGAGGAATAGTCTTATTTAGGGAAACTATTCCATAATTTGAGGAAAAGTCGTATCTTTGAGTGTCGAGGTACTAGTCTCGGCACGCAGCAACAAACCAATAACCCGTTTAACCGCAACACCGTATGGTACAAGAGTTCACTCTCGGGCGTGGGAAGGCCATCATAAACTTCTCGTCCAAGTACTGCGACAATCGCCGCAAAATCCTCACCAGCTATGCGTTCCGGCGCGTAGTAGAGTCTTTTATCCTCCACTGTATCAAGCGTGATAATCCCATTATCTATGCGCAGCTCATAGAGGACTACCACAACGATGACAACCTCACCAGTAGCCTCATCGAGGCGATACGCTTCCTGAGCGTGATGGAGGTAGAGGAGCTCATCGAGGTGAATAACAAATACGCAGCGCTCTTCCGTGATAGAGACCTCTTCCTAGAGGTTATAGAGCTACTCTATGATTACTGGCGCAAGCTAGAGCGTGTGGCCATTGTGCAGAACAATCGTGTCGGTGATGGGATGCAGAATGTGCGCTTTATCCAGGCCTATCAGCTCTTCAATGAGCTGCTACAGAGCATCTACCGTCGTACACGTAATGTCGTCAATGGCTATATCAGCAACATCTACCTGCAGTCTACTGCTGGGGTTAATGCTGGGCTTATCCTCAACGATATTAGCTGGCACTGTCCTCTAGAGTACAAGGGGCTACAGGGTATACCTTTCATCAACACAGTGATGATTAACCCGCCCTATGTGTCGTATACCAAGAAGAATACTCGCGATGGTATCTTCGAGGAACACAAAATCAACCCACTTAGCAACATTGTGCTCAGCGAGGATGAGTTCTTCCTCTTCCCTGCTAAGGTAGGGGACCTATTGGCCTTTGTCTATTTCCACAAGGACTTCATGAGCCACGGTATCGGGCTATCGAACCTCTTCGAGCTCGCCAAGACCGAGGAGTACGCAGACAAGAAGCCTGATATGATCTATGTATTTGGCTATAACGATGGGCACGAGGAAAAGCGTACTTTCTACTATAAGGATAAGAAGAACGATATCCTGATAGGCTATGCCAACTACAGTGATGAGATCGACTACTTCGGCTATATGAAAAAGATGCTGCTCACCCTGCACAACATCAAGCAGATGGAGCGTGGAAACCTGCCGATCCACGGAGCTATGGTAAACATCACCCTAAAGAATGGCCTCACCGCTAATATTGTCATCATGGGCGATAGTGGCGCTGGTAAGAGCGAGAGCCTAGAAGCCTTCCGCACGCTCAATGAGAAGTATATTCGCCATATGCGTGTGATCTTCGATGATATGGGCTACTTAGCGCGCAATGCTGAGGGCAAGATACTTGCTTATGGTACGGAGATAGGTGCCTTTGTGCGCACTGATGACCTCGATCCTACCTATGCCTTCGCACAGCTCGATAGGGGAGTGTACACCAATCCGGACAAGATTAACGCCCGTGTAACCATACCGATCACAACCTACGAGGTGATTATGAAGGGGCATCCTGTAGACTACTTCCTCTATGCAAATAACTATGCAGAGGCAGCTCAGAAGATTAGCCTCTTTAGCTCCAAAGATGAGGCTATCAAGGTCTTCGAGGCTGGCGCACGTCGTGCCAAAGGGACGACGACAGAGCAGGGCCTCGTAACGTCCTACTTCGCCAACCCTTTCGGCCCTGTCCAGGAGCGTCCTCTAGCCGAGGGGCTGGTGCGCGAGTACTTCTCTGAGCTATTCGATGAAGGGGTCAAGGTCGGAGAGATGCACACGGGTCTCGCTGTCGAGGGTATGAGCAAGACGGGGCCACGTGCGGCTGCCGAGGAGCTCTTCAGTATGATCAACGAGTAATCGTCAGAGCTCAATACTATAAGCAAACTCAGAGGGAGGGGCAACAATTGTCCCTCCCTCTGAGTTTGTACTATGAGACTATTGCATAATACGGCACTCGCTCCATTATTTTCGACCCTTCGCTCCGCTCGCACTCCGTGGTCGGGCTCAGTCATTTGGGGAGCCGGTGCGAGCGGTCTCACTGTACGAGACTCTGCAGAGGTCTCGTAGCACAAACATTATAGGAGACAGATGAAATGAGAACACTAAGTATCTTACTTGCCCTCGGCCTGGCTACAGCTGCGCTGGGAGGCTGTGGTACTACCCAGCTCCGAGATACTAGTAGTATGAGCATAGAGCGGGTAGAGGAACGCACCATCTCCCCTCTGAGAAATATTCGGGTTAGTGGGGCTATCAAGGTGCGTGTATATTATGCTCCCTCTAGTCGTATCGTTATACGCAGCAATAGTGAGGAGCGTATGCGCAATCTGAGGGCTACAAGCAAGGGGAAAACCTTGCTACTGAGCGAGCAAAGCAAGTTCCGAAACACGGGGCGTAGCTACCTTGTCGTAGAGGTATACACTAGCGAACTAGAGGAGCTTAGGGCAGAGGAAGCCAGCAGTATAGAGCTACTCGATAGATTCGATGCTCGTAGCTTATCCGTCCTCGGTATAGATGGTTCTCAGATCGCTATCGACCAGCTGAGCGACTTGACTCAGCTCAAGCTCAGACTTGATGGCGGCTGTGTCCTAGAGGCTAAGGCTCCGCTTAGAGCTAAGCGTCTAGATATTCGTGCGGAGGGCTCGGCTATCATTCGTCTAGGAGGCGAGGTAGAGCGACTCAACCTGGGGCTCTCGGGGGCTAGCACTCTGGAGGGGCGTGGGCTCCTAGCCGACAAGGCCGATATAGAGCTAGAGGGTAGCGGTTTGGCGAAGCTAGAGGTCGGTTCGTCTGTGAGCTACAGTCTATCAGGCGCTAGCCGTCTGCATCTCTATGGTTCGCCTCGTAGCGTCAAAGGTAAAGCTAGTGGGGCGGCCCGCATCCTACAACAGCATTAAGATCGGCTAGCAGAGAGCAGGCCCCCAAGGATAAACTAAGCCCCAGACTAGGCTACTTCGGTACCATAGTCTGGGGCTGTTGTCTATATCGTCGCTATCTTAGGCTAGCTTAGTGCTTCTTGGGCTGGTTATTACGTGGGTGATACCGCTCTATCTGCTCTCGTAGCTGTCGTTTGTCGAGATGTGTGTATATCTCGGTCGTGGTGATATCTTCGTGTCCGAGCATCAGCTGGATAGCCTGTAGATTGGCCCCACCCTCTAGTAGGGCTGTGGCGAAGCTGTGCCGTAGTGTGTGCGGACTTACATTCTGCTGAATATCAGCCAGCACAGCAGCCTCCTTGATCAGTACGAAGACCATATTGCGACTAATGGCCTTGCCCCGCTTGGAGAGGAAGATAACATCCTCTTCACCCCTCTTGGGTACAGGGCGTTCGGGGTGGGCTAGGTAGCTCTTCAACTCCTCTGTGGCTCGCTCGCTGATGGGCACAAGCCTAAACTTACGTCCTTTACCGAGAATGCGTAGGTAGCCTTCGTCGAGGTAGCAGTCTGGCTGACGCAATGCACACAGTTCACTCACACGTAGCCCGCAGCTGAAGAGTACCTCTATGATGGCGCGGTTGCGCTGCCCCTCTACGCCCCCCTTACATCCTGCGGCATTGATGAGGTCATCGACCTCCTCTACACTGAGGTAAGTGGGCAGATAGCTCCCGATTTTGGGTGTTTCTATTAGTTCGGTAGGGTCTTTCTCTAGGTAGCCCTCTAGCACTAGCCAGCGGCAGAAATTGCGTACTCCTGCCAGTATGCGAGCGATGCTCCTGGGCTGTATACCGAGGTCATATAGACTAGCCAAGAAGCCCTGCATCCGGGGGTAGTCGAGAGCCCGATAGTCTAGCCCTTCGACTTCGAGCCACGAGAGGAGCTTGCCGACGTCCTGCAGGTAGGCCGAGCAGCTGTGCTCGCTCAGCCCTTGTTCGAAGCGTAGGTAGCCGAGGAATTGCTCTCGTAGTGCTTGTTCGTTGCTCATACGTTGGGTGTATAGTGCCGTAGCACGATTGTCCTTTTGTTTTATTCTACTTTAGTCTGCCTCTGGCATCGGATGTCAGCCTTGGCGAGTCTCGGCAAAGTTACGATGACTTTAGCAATAGTCTCAAAATGTTTAACTTTGGGACTCGCAGGGTGCTAGACACCAGACAGCACAACGAATACTTATACTCAAATATGATCTATACAAAACAGCTTATTCTCGCCTTTGTAGCCTGTATACTCTCTGCTTATGCTTGTACCAAGAGTGAGCCACAGCCCACAGAAACGCCCGAAGTGACCAAGAGAGAGCAGGTAAGCCCAGAGAAGCCAAAGCCCGACACCGAACAGGATAGGACAAAGGATAGTCCTAAAGATACTCCCCCTTCCGAAGAGGAGAAGCCCAAAGATCCACCAGCAGATAATCTACCTGCGGGGCCTGATACACCCAAGGATACGCCTAGCCCATCGCAGCGTTCGGCACTAGTAGAGCATAAGTATACGATAGCGGACTTTGTAGGGCAGGATTGCCATAATTGTTATGACCAGCTGGTAGCCCTCAAAAAGGACAAAGAGCGTCAAGGAGATAAGCTTGCCTTGGTGACGATGCACCCTTCGGAGCGCCGTTCACCAGATCTCTACCACCCAGAGGCATCGGCCTATCTAGATGCCTTGATTGGGCGTCGTTCGGTACCGCAATTGGCTTTTAACACGCTGAAAAACAATCCCGAGGGAGTCTATGATATGCTTGAGCGTCCGGATGCAATAGCGCTGCAAGCGAGTTTGCAGCGCTCGGGCTATGAGGTTACGCTCCGCCTGAGTGCTCAGCAACGGGCAGGGCAGGAAGCACGTCTGAAAGGACGCTCCCTCAGGCTGCTTATATGGGTGCTCGAGGATGAAGTTATCGCAGCTCAAATAGATGAAGACGCCACCACGTGGATACATGACTACAAGTATGATGGTGTGTTCCGTGGCTCTCTCAACGGCCTGTGGGGTGTCGACTTTAGCTTAGGGAAGGCTTACGAACTCAGCTATACGTTGCCCAGCAAGCTAAGGCGTCTTGATAAGTCTCATCTTCTCATCCTGATCTGCGACGCCAGCACTCACGAAGCTCTTGATATTTCGTCTCTAACGCTCGCACAGCCCTAGGAGCTTGCCTCTGTGGCCGTGCACAGCGGTCTCTCTGGCAGGACAACAGATGCGCCAAGAGGGAAATAATTCTCCTCTTGGCGCATCTGTTGTCTGCCCTGTGGCGAAAGCTTGATGTGTCAGCTGCTTATCTTATGGGGGATACCATTCAGAGTGCCCCTGTAGCTACAATAAATAGGGATAAATTGTAGTTATATATATACCGAAGGAAAATCCGATCTCCTGAATCTCAATATATAACATCTGTTTGGTATGAACCCGATACGGCTCCTCCTCGTAATATACTGCATAGGTCTAGGCATAGGCCTTCAAGCTCAAAGTATCATTACTGGTCGTGTTACTACCCTAGAGGGTAAGGGCGTCGAGTTCGCTCGAGTATTAGCCCTCGCTCCGAAAGATAGTACAATCATTACCTATGCTTTCACGGATGCTAATGGAGCGTATAAGCTCAGTGTAAACAATCCAGTCCCTGAGATTATTCTTAGTGCATCGAGCATGGAGATAGAGCGGACAGACAGACGAGTAGCAAATAAATCTCAGACATGCAACTTCTCTGTTCGAGAGGCACGTACAATACTCAAAGAGGTACATGTTAAGGCACGGAAGGTGTGGGGGCAAAAGGATACGATCAACTACTCGGTGGGGAGCTTTGCAGGCAAGCACGATGTCGTCATAGCGGACGTCCTCAAGAAGATGCCAGGTATCGAAGTAGACCTTAGTGGACTTATCAAGTACAAGGGTATGGCGATCAACAAGTTCTATATTGAGGGTATGGATGCTTTGCAAGGGCGTTATGGCATAGCTACTAACAATATATCAGCAAAAGATGTGGCAACGGTACAGGTGTTAGAGAATCACCAACCGATCAAAGCATTAGAGAAAACAAGCCCCAGCGATCGAGCCGCAATCAATCTTAAGCTCAAGAGTGAAGTCAAAGGGACTCTGAGTATGACGGCACAGCTTGGCTTAGGCTATGATACCAAGTTCCGCCGTAATGAGGAGCTGACAGCTATGTACTTCGCCAAGCGTAAGCAGCATATAATCACAGCCAAGAGTAACGATAACGGTCAAGATATAAGCAACGAGCTACGCTCATTCACTGCAAGCTCGGTCTTGCCCGGCCTGTCTATGAGTTCTCTGCAGCATCCTCATGCCCCTAATATCCTTCGGTCAAGGTATTACTACAACGACACACATGCTCTAACGGCAAACAACTTATTCAAACTCAAGAATGAGGCGGAGCTGAATGCCAATCTAATTCTTTACTACGATAAGGAGAAGCAAGAGGGAGGCACCCAGACAAGCTACCATTTACCCAATGGTTCGGAGATCATCAGCGAGGACTTAAGTACCCTCAGCAAGATGGCACAGCTGGAAGGCGAACTACGATACAACATCAACAAAGACAAGTTGTACTTCAACAATCTACTGGATGTCAAAGCTCGCTGGGATAGAGAGACTGGGAGCATCCAATCTATTGAGCCCATTGAGCAGGCTATGAAGTACCAGCTCTTACGCATCAACAATACTTCTCATTGGGTGAAGAACGGAGAGGACGGTCGTGGTTGGAATATCTTTTGGCGTAATGCCTTCGCAACGGAGCCTCATCGATTACATATTCAGCCTGGCATATATGCTCCGAGGCTAAATAATAATGAGGCTTATGCCGAGTTGTCGCAAGACATCAGGCATAAGGCCTATGCCAGCTTTGCAGAGATAGCAAGGACATCTGCGTTGCGTGTAGCTGGAGTTAGTATCAACCCAACACTGTTCTTGCAAGCCCAGCATCAAAATATGGTAAGTGAATTAGGGCTAACAGACCTCATAGGTCGTTACAAGCCTATTGAGGGGAGAGATATGAATAACTCTATTGCTTTCACACGCCTAAGTGCCGGCTTGGGGATAGAAGCGACACGCAAAAGCGACAAGATACAGCTATCCCTTGTGATGCCTCTATTCTATAGGCACACAAAAATGCAAGATGCTCTACGTAGAGGTGAAGGTATAAATGAAGGAAAGCTATACATTGAGCCTTCGGCATGGATTAAGTACAATCTCACCTCCGAGTTAGACATTAAACTCAATGGGTCAATATCACAGTCTCAACTGGGGCTTAACTCTCTATATAGTGGCTATATCATGAGTAATTATCGTAACCTCTCTCGTAACGAGATGAAGCAGTATAACATGACCAGCGTAAATACAGGACTGAGCTTAAGCTACAAGGATATATTCTCGATGCTGTTTGTTGGTGGAGGGCTTAGCTATAGGCACTATCGCAGTGAATCAATTGGTTCTACTAAGATAGAAGCACCTCTGACCCTCGTTGAGCGATTACCTCTGCCACATACAGGGCATAATATATCTGCCAATGCACGCATTAGCAAGGGCTTTGACTGGCTATCACTCAACCTAAGCTCTGATATATCTGCAGGGCAAGGCAGTGGTAAAAGCTACATCCAAGGTAGTCTCTTAGGCTACGAAAGCCAAGCTCTTAGCTTGAATGGCAAGTGTACTATGAAGCCCTTTGAATGGCTAACAGCTGAGTATAATATAGCGTGGAGCTTATACCGCAATCGGCAGGAAAGCCGACCATGGCTTACGCCCGTAAGAAGTACGAGCCACACCCTCACAGGGCATCTCAATATAGTGAAAGACCTTGCTATACGCTTCGCTGGGGAGCATTACTTCAACAGTGCTGTTAGCTCAGGTAATAACTTTACCCTTGCAGACTTGGGGCTTGTCTACACCTACAAAAAGATACGCTTCTCTTTGGACTGGACAAATATCTTCAATACCCATGTTTATACAACGGCTTCTATAAATAATCTCGTGGCAACCCATAGTTACTATAGCATTCGCCCCCAAGCAATAATGCTCAAGGTGAGATTTAAGTTGCTATAGCTTGCCCTCTACCCTTTGGGGGATTGACAGGAGTAAAACTGCTATATAACTTTGCATAAGAATACTCTAAGTAAGATGATATTATGAAGAAGAGCATACAATTCTTATGCAAGACCAACCCCTTGGTGAGGTCGTAAGGCATTGTCTCTTATCAAGGGCATAGCGGAGAGAAACTTCACACATAACAATACCAAGAAGTATAAGTCTAACCCATATAAAAACGAAATATGGAACTAAAGAAAATCAAGCTTAACAAGCTTGCTGAGAACAGCCTCGCTGAACGCCAAATGCAAGGTATCAAGGGGGGCAGCTCTTGCTGTGGGTGTGGTTGCTACTATGCAGGTCGAGGTGGGTCCTCTACACATGACAATGGGGTAGCCAACTCTAAGCACTGCTACACTTCTACACGCCCAGATGAATACACAATTGACATTCCTGAAGTAATCATTATTGGTAAGCCAAGAAGGTAAGCTGATAGAACCTGGAGCAAGAGAGAGCTATCACTCTTGCTCCAACCTATAAACATCAAACAATGAGAATCATCCTATTCCTCTTGGCCTCTGTTGTAGCGAATCTTACTCCATTCGCTCAGAGCAACATAATATTTACATCGCCTCGCTCTATTAAGAGATCCAATACTATAGATACAACTCGCTATATAGTTCAGTACCTATACACACATCAATTTGGAGGAAAAAAGAATAAAGCGGAGCAAGATATCGTTTTACTTGAGATTGGGCGAAATGTTGCCAAATCATATAGCCATAATTTATACCAGTGCGACTCTTTAGCTGATGTTTGGGAAAAAGAAGGACGGCAAGTACGCCAGGCCTATCAGGGATATGCTCAACGAGAAGTGCTATATACCTCTTTACAGGACAAAACAATAACAACAATTTACCGTAGCTTCTCTGATGCTCCGACACTTCTATTTAGGGAGGACATTCCTATTATCTCTTGGACTATTGAGAAAGATAAGAAGCAACTATTAGGCTATGATTGCATCAAAGCTACTGCACATTATCGAGGGCGTAACTATGTAGCATGGTTTACCCCTAATATCCCCTCCTCTCTGGGCCCCTGGAAATTCTCCAATCTGCCAGGGCTAATCCTCGACATTTATGATGACAAAGGAGAAATCCGCTTTACTGCAGAGGGCATTAATAATCACCAAAGACCTATCTCTGTTTGGAGCTGGCAACATATACAGACAACACGTTCAAAAGCTCGGCAGATGATAGAGCGTATGTTCAAATCTCCTACACGTTTTTTGCGGTCAATGGGAATACAACTATTTACACCAAACGGCCCTGTCGGGGATAATGCAAGTTGTACCTACAACCCCATTGAGTTAGAGTAATACACCCTTTTGGGGGTTGACAGGGGAAAAACTACCGTGTAACTTTGCATAAGAATACTCTAAGTAAGATGATATTATGAAGAAGAGCATACAACTCTTATGGAAGACCAACCCCTTGGCGAGGTCGTAAGGCATTGTCTCTTATCAAGGGCATAGAAGTGGAAAGCTTCACGCATAACAATGCCAAGAAATATAAGTCTAACCCATATAACAAACGAAATATGGAACTAAAGAAAATCAAGCTTAACAAGCTTGCAGAGAACAGCCTCACTGAACGCCAGGTGAAAGAAGTAAAGGGTGAAGATAGATGCTGTATTTGCTCTTGTGCATATATGCATCGCGGAGGATCGAGTACCCATGACAACATGTCTGCAAACCACAAAGGGGACTACTCAAGCAAAGATCCTATCTTTCAAGTAGCTATTATGAAATTGATTTTACTCTGTATCTTACTCCTGTGCTCCAGCTTAAGATCGTATGCACAGAGTCCGATAGGGACTATTTTCCCTTTTGATGTGAGGAGGTATACAACTCTGGACACAGCAAGCTATCGTATTGACTACAAAACAACCTGTATCTTAGCCCCCCAAGAAGGGCAAACGGTTACTAACGACATGTACCTCCTAATTGGCAAAAAGATGTCGAAGTTTGGGCATGTTTCTGTATTAGATAATCAGGAAGAGATAATCAAAGAGTGCGAACAAAAGGTGGGACGTGGTATAGATGCACGAGGCTTAGCAGGTATAGAAGTATATAAGTATACCAATAATACTCCAAGAGCCGAGCTAACAGTAAGGCTCTTCGTCATATCAATGATGGGAACTTATATATATAAGGATCAACTACACCCCCAATCGTGGCAACTGGGTCCAGAGAGAAAAGACATATTGGGTTATACTTGCCAAAGAGCGACTACGACATTTAGAGGGCGGAAATATACAGCCTGGGCAGCGACCGACATCCCCCTATCTAATGGCCCATGGCTATTGGGTGGCTTGCCTGGACTGATATTAGAGGCTTACGACAGCAATAAGGAGTATCACTTTGTCGCAACAAGCATCTCTCGTCCTCAAGGAGGTATACCTATAGTTAAATATAAGGATAACTATATTAACTCCGAGAGACGCAAAGTGAACGACCTATACAAGCGTATGCATTCCAATATAGTGCAAACGCTTAAGACATATTACCCTAAAGGGGACTATGAGTTTCGCAGATCTACCTATCCTCACAACCCCATTGAGCTGGAGTAATACACCCTTTTAAGGGTTGACAAGAGTAAAGCTACCGTGTAACTCTGCTGTAGTATTTATGATGTTCACGGTGCAGTCTAATAAAGCCGATATTGATAGTTCCATATATGACTAGCGGGCTTGTTTTAGGCTACCTGTATTACGAG
>JAXFXP010000126.1:0-3479 GCA_034091595.1 Porphyromonas sp. | reverse complement strand
TTGATATACGCTGGTACATCCCCCTTGGCAGCCACTAGAGAGGCCTCCATATTGATGTCGGGCTGCACATAGATGTTGCCAAAGTCAAAAAGGAAGCTCTTGCTCTTGAGAAAGTCTACCACCTTGGTCTTGTACTGCTCCTGAGCTATTATATCGTTGCTCGCAGGATACAGCTTGGCCTCTACATACTGGTTGTTGGCAAAGGTGTACTCTACCCTAGGGAAGAGCGGACTACGTGTAGCGAAGCCATAGGTAGACGAGTTGATAAAGCCATCGGGTATCTTGACCAAAGTGCTGTGTCTGGCCTTCTCGAAAGCCTGCACCTCGTAGGGGTTGGAGAGGAACTCGCCGAAGGGCAGTATGAAGGTCTGTATGCCACTCTGTACGATGGTATAGGTACCGAGTACTGTCCCCTGCTCCACTAGACGTACAGTAGCCTGGCGTGAGGCCAATTCGGAGTTCTCGGCCACGGTAATCTCTGCTCGGCGCTTAGTGTAGTTGGGGCTCAGCTGCACCCAGCTCTCGTCGCTCTCTAGCTGCCAGTTCTGCGTATTGGTAGAGACGTAGAAATACTTCAGCCCCCCGAGGTCATCGACCTCATCTGTAGCAGGGAAGAGCTTAGCCTCTTTGGGCGCACCCGACTGCGATATCGTTACGGCCGACATCTGACCACCGGCTATCACCTTGACCTCAGCCTGTCTAGTATCGGTGCTGTAGTTGGGCTCTACAGAGACCTTGAGGATAGAGCCCTCGGTCTCTGTCTGTAGCCACGAGGCCTCGGCTATGGCCTCCCAGGCCTGAGCAGACTTCACGCTCAGCGTGTATTCGTTGCCTGTGGCCTCGGCACTGATAGCTGACTCCGAGATGGATATCGGCTCGGTGCTCGGTGCCTCGTATTGGCTGCAGCCCTGTAGCACTAGAGCGAGGCTAAGTGCTAGGGCGAATATATTTAGCTTCATATTATATTATCGTTTATGATGGTACTACTATCCGATAGGGATAACATTGTAGGCGAGGACGCCCTGGCCATTCCATTTACCATAGTAAAACTTCAGGGCCACACGCTTCTCTCGGTGGATATAGGTGTAGACACTCCCCTTGTTGTCTATATCATTGAGCTCGTAGCCCTCTCTAGCGAGTAGCGCCTGTAGCTCCTGAGTCATAAAGTAGAGCTTGGCATAGCTATACAGCCCTGTCTCTAGCTTATCCGTAAAGAAGATCGTCTGTACGAGCTTGCCCTTAGTATTGAAGACATAACTACGTGCATAGAACGGAGCGCCCGAGAGGAATATCTCGATAGGCACACCCGACTGGCGCTTGTACACCCCAGACCACGTCTCGGAGTACTTACCGCCTATCTGCGCTTCGTGTGCCTGTATCAGGGCCAGTGTACCATCGGTAAAGTTGCGATAGCCTAGGCTAATGCTGTCTAGAGTGCTGTAGCTCTGTGGCTGCTCTACGATGGGCGTGAATACAATCTCGGCCTGCTCGCCCTTGACCACCACGACCGCTGTTACCTTGGCCGTAGTATTCCTGTAGACCTTGGTATAGCTACTGAGCGTAGTAGGCGAATTGAGCTGTACCTCGAAGCCCTGCTCGCGCAGGTAAGTATCGAAGGCTGCATCGCGTACCACCTGAGCATTAGCAGGTAATAGGATGACACGGAACATAAAGTTACCCTGCAAATCCTGCATCTCGTACTTCACGAAGGGGAAGAGTCTAGAGCCCGTCTCGTACACGTAGAAAGGCTTCTCGGCACTCACCTGAGTAGCCTCGGCGGGGCCCTCTACGAAGACGCTACGGCGGGCCATCTCCTTGGTATCAAAGCTAGCACGATTGCCCCCCCACTCAAAGAAAGGAAGTATATAGCTGAGCCCTGCCTGCTGTGTGATCGTTATCGGCGTAGTACCCCCAGAGTGTACGAGCTGTAGCTGTAGCGTGCGAGACTCGTAGGCCCTGTTTTCGCTGACGCTGAGCAGGATTCTTTTGAGGTGTGGCTCGGCCGTAACCTGTAGCCAATCATTCTCGGGGACCTCCACACGCCAATCCTCCGAGAGGCTGTTGAGCAGAATCTCATAGTTGCCAGACCAATAGCCATAGGTATAGGCATCCTCAGACACAGACACAGCTGTAGAGAGACCGGACTGCTCTACGCGTATTTTCTGGCGCTGCTGACCAGAGAAAATGGTTAGCTCTGCTGTACGCTTGGTAGTCTGCGGATTGGCCTGAGCTACCAAACTAAGCGTATTGTCCGATAACTGCGTAGCACGGAGCCACGAGGCATTGCTGTACACCTCATAGCTCTGGTTCGTCTCGAAGCTAATCCTCTGCTCTGAGGCCTCCGCTCCAAAAGAAACAAGCTCTGAGGTACCATCTGCTAAGCGAAAGAAACCCTCCTCCACATGGGAGTCCGAGCAGGAGCTAAACACTCCTAGCGTTAGCAGAAAGAAGAATTTGAGTAATTCTCTTTTCATCCTTTGCTGTTTTAATTTGTATTAGATAAAATTATAAGACATCATAAAAATAGTGAAGACTACTTCCTCTTAGTATTATACTGTTTTCCATCTTATTGATTACAAAAGTACGCATTATATAGGAGATAAGACGAAAAAAAAGCCTGCACCCATAAAATAAATATAGTCTACATAGCTCTATAGCTGTAGCTAGCCCGTAGATCTGCTCGGGAGGGCAGTCATATCCGTGCATTGTATGTGGATAAAGTGTGGATAACAGTGTATAGAGATTAGTTCTCCCGAAAGGACTGTTGATAAACCCCTCTTCGACACACAAAATATTCACACCGTTGTCGCCCCGACTCTATACCCTGTCGACAATGTCTATATCTATAGACCGATGCCTACGAGAGCCTATATATAGGGGCTTGTGCGTCCTCCGAGCCGATTGAGCATAAGTAACCCAAAGAGTACTGCCCAGCGCCCACTAAGGGCTACCCGCTGAACAATACCCACACCATACACGCCTATTACTACTACTCTCTTTTTTATATAGCTTATTAAAGAATAAAATTATAGTAGGTGTGAATAAAAGTGGGCAGTGGGGCGGGCAGAGCCCGCAGTGGCTAGTGGTCGGTGAGCGGTGGTCAGTGATCATGGCTAGTATTCAGTGGTCAGTGGCCTGCGCCAGCAACTGATCACTGACCACTGATCACTAGGCGGCCGTATGGCCACCTAATAGGTCGCCACTTGGCCGCCTACCGAGTCGACGATCGTCCGCCTATTAGGTGGACAGCTGACGGCCTAATAGGCCGTCAGCTGTAGTGCTCGTGGAGCAGCTACTAACCACCCACGATCTACATAGGTTGTCTGAGGGTGAGACATTCAGGGCAACCGCATCAAATTCTGAGAAGCTTTCTGAGGTATTCTGGATTCATCGCCGCCTTAAACATTCTCTTCTTCACAGAGTGCTTGTCTTTCTGAGCCTTAACGATCCCCAAGGCCAGCTTCCTCAAGACGTTTAGG
>JAXFXP010000125.1:0-7658 GCA_034091595.1 Porphyromonas sp. | reverse complement strand
CCCTTTAATCCTACGGCCGAGCAGATGGCCAAATATCTAGTGGAGGTCGTAGGGCCCGAGCAACTGCAGGGCACAGGCGTACAGCTGGTAGCGGTACGAATTGACGAGACCCGTAAGTGTAGTGCTACCTATAGTCTATCTAGATGAAGAAGCTAAAACCACTGATGTTTGTCGGCACTGGTAGTGATGTCGGCAAGAGTATTATTGCTACAGGGGTGTGCCGTATCTTATTGCAGGATGGCTACGCCCCTGCTCCGTTTAAGGCTCAGAATATGGCACTTAACTCTTTCGCTACTCCGGAGGGTTTGGAGCTGGGACGTGCTCAAGCGGTACAGGCCGAAGCGGCAGGAATAGAGCCACACACAGATATGAATCCATTGCTTCTGAAGCCTAGCAGTGACAAACGGAGCCAGATCGTACTCAATGGTAAGCCTATCGGTAATAAGGATGCTTACGAGTACTTCCGTACTATCGGACGTGGCGAGCTGCGTGGTGAGGTACATGCTGCCTTTGATCGTTTAGCTAAGCGTTATAATCCGATAGTTTTGGAGGGGGCAGGCAGTATAAGTGAACTCAATCTGCAGAGCAGCGATCTCGTGAATATGTCCATGGCGGAGTATGCAGATGCCACTGTTATTCTCGTCGCAGATATAGACCGTGGCGGAGTCTTTGCATCGGTCTATGGCTCTATAATGCTGCAGAAGCCCGAATGGAAGCGCCTCATCAAAGGGGTCCTTATCAATAAGTTTAGAGGTGATATCAGGCTTTTTGAGGAAGGTAAGCGTATGCTAGAGGACCTGTGTGGCGTGCCTGTAGTGGGTATTGTGCCTTACTATCGGGATATCCATATCGAGGAGGAAGACTCTGTAGCCCTCAGCAAAAGAGCTATGCAGAGTAAGTCGGGCAAGGTAAACATTGCTGTAGTACTGCTGCGCTATCTGTCTAATTATACAGACTTCGCTCGCCTAGAGGTAGACCCTAGAGTGCATTTATTCTATACCAATAATGTAGATGAGCTAGCAGAGGCAGATATCATAATCATCCCAGGGAGCAAAAGCACACTGGCAGATCTCTATGAGCTTAGGCGCAATGGCGTAGCTCAGGCGATAGTACAGGCTAGGCGCTCTGGTAAAACTATACTTGGCATCTGTGGTGGGTATCAGATTATGGGCCAAGAGGTGCTAGACCCAGATGGGGTAGAGGGGGATATCCCTCGTTTACCAGCTTTGGGCTTGCTGCCTATCTCTACGACGATGGCTGGGGATAAGATTACGCGTCAGTGTAGCTTTAGTTTTCTCGAGGATAAGAGCCGATGCCAAGGTTACGAGATTCATATGGGACGTACTGTTCCAGTTGACGGCGCAGAGGCTTCCCCCTTCGCCCGCCTAGATGATGGGCGAGAGGATGGTTACTACCTCGATCGTCATTGTATGGGGACTTACCTACATGGTGTGCTAGACAACCCTGCCTTCGTAGACTATCTCCTAGAGCCTTACAAGGAGCGTATTACAGAGCAAGCTACAGCCCTCGATTATGATGCTTATAAGAGTGAGCAGTATGATCGCTTGGCCGAACATCTACGAGCTAATATTGATATGGAACTCATCTATCAGATGATGCAGTATGATTAGAGGACACGGAGATGATCTCTACCGTTACGTAGGCATAAAAGCAAACTTTAGCTCCAATGTCTACGGTAGTACGGATAACTCAGCCTTGATGCAGCACCTGGCCAAAGTATTGGTTGGGTGCTCAGCCTCTTACCCAGAGCCAGAGCCTTATACCCTACAGGCCCGTCTAGCGGAGTACTACGGCCTTAGCCCCGAAAACTTCTTGGTAACTAACGGAGCTACGGAGGCTATCTACCTAATAGCTCATAGCCTAGAGGGAAAGGCGGTATCGATTATGGAGCCTACCTTCAGTGAATATCGCTCTGCCTCGGAGCTCTATCACACTCCGATTGAGGAGGGAGCCAGCATTCGTTGGATGTGTAACCCCAACAATCCTACAGGACAAGCTGTAGAGGAAGTGCTCAATCCTGGCGAGGAGCTCTTGATTGTAGACCGCAGCTACGAGTACTTTTGTCGTAAGGCTCTGCCAAGTTTACACCTCGATAAGCACCACATCTATATTTACTCTCTAACTAAGCGCTATCGTATGCCTGGGCTTAGGCTCGGATACATCATAGCCGCTCCCGAATTGATATCACGCATTGCTGCTATGCGTCAGCCTTGGAGTGTCAATGCTCTAGCGATAGAGGCTGGGCTCTGGCTGGTGCAGAATAGCTTTCCCGAGAGTATCGATCGGCAGCGTATGTGGGCAGAGAGCGATGCGCTATATCACAGGCTTAGCTGCCTCTCAGGCATAGAGATAGAGCCGACAGATACGCATTTTATGCTTGTACAGACGGGTATTGAGTCTTCAGTCCTAAAGGAACGCTTGGCTCAGAGCTACGGTATCCTTGTACGTGATGCCAGCAACTTCGAGGGGCTTAGCCCCTACCACATCCGCATTGCTAGCCAAGGGCAGGAGGCTGATGACCTGCTTGTATCGGCTCTGTCTGACATTATGACGGAGGTTTAGGCATGGCATAGCGCTTGATTAATCACCAGTAGAGACAATTAATAAATGACACTACATAACCATTATGAGCATTAAGCCACTAGCAGACCGCGTACTGATTAAGCCAGTAGCGGCAGAGGAAAAGACTATCGGGGGGATTATCATCCCAGATTCAGCTAAGGAAAAACCCGCTAAGGGCGAAGTCGTAGCTGTAGGACAAGGCACTAAGGACGAAACGATGGTGCTAACTATCGGCGACCTAGTACTGTACGGCAAGTACGCAGGTACTGAGATAGAGCATGAGGGTGAGAAGTTCCTTATTATGCGACAGAGTGATGTCTTAGCCACACTCTAAGGTAAACAACTCTACAAATAAACAAAGAATAGAAGCAATGGCAAAGGAAATAAAGTTTGACATGGAGGCACGTGACCTCCTCAAGCGTGGTGTAGACTCTCTCGCCAACGCTGTAAAGGTTACTCTAGGTCCTAAAGGACGCAATGTTATCTTGAGCAAGACTTTCGGAGCTCCCCACATTACTAAGGACGGGGTTTCAGTAGCTAAGGAAGTGGAGCTAGAGGACCCATTCGAGAATATGGGAGCTCAGCTCGTAAAGGAAGTAGCGAGCAAAACTAACGATGATGCTGGTGATGGTACTACTACAGCCACTATCCTAGCACAGGCCCTCATCAGTGTAGGGCTAAAGAACGTTACCGCAGGGGCTAACCCTATGGACCTCAAGCGTGGTATCGATAAGGCTGTCGCGAAGGTAGTAGCAGAGATACGTGCTATGGCTCGTGAGGTAGGAGATGACTTCGAGAAAATCGAGCATGTAGCCAAAATTTCGGCTAACGGAGATGAGCACATAGGAGCGCTTATTGCTGAGGCTATGCGCAAGGTAAAGAAGGAAGGCGTAATCACTGTAGAGGAGGCTAAGGGTACCGATACTACCGTAGAGGTTGTAGAGGGCATGCAGTTTGACCGTGGTTATATATCTCCTTATTTCGTGACGAACAGCGAAAAGATGGAGGCTCAGCTTGAGAATCCTTTTATCTTACTCTATGATAAAAAGATTAGCGTCCTCAAGGAAGTACTACCTATACTAGAGCAGACCGTTCAGACAGGGCGTCCACTCCTTATTATTGCAGAGGACATCGAGAGCGAAGCTCTAACAACTCTAGTAGTGAATAGACTACGTGGTAGTCTCAAGGTATGTGCCGTTAAGGCTCCTGGCTTTGGTGATCGCCGTAAGGCTATGCTACAGGATATTGCCATTCTTACTGGCGGTGTCGTGATCAGCGAAGAGACAGGATTAAAGATTGATTCGGTAACACTAGACATGCTGGGTCGTGCTGAGAAGATAACGGTAGATAAGGACAACACGACCATCGTAAATGGAGCTGGCGATAGTGCTGCTATTGCTGAGCGTGTGGCCCAGATCAAGGCCCAGATGGAGCAGACTACGAGCGACTACGACCGTGAGAAGCTGCAGGAGCGTCTAGCCAAACTATCTGGCGGGGTAGCTGTACTCTATGTAGGTGCTGCTAGTGAGGTAGAGATGAAGGAAAAGAAAGACCGTGTAGAGGATGCTCTGAGTGCTACTCGTGCTGCAGTAGAGGAAGGCACTGTCCCTGGTGGTGGTACTGCCTATATCCGAGCCATCAAAGCTTTGGAAGGTCTAGTTGGTGACAATGAGGATGAAACAACCGGTATCGAGATTGTTAAGCGTGCTATTGAGGAACCACTCCGCCAAATCGTAGCTAATGCCGGCAAGGAGGGTGCTGTGATTGTACAACGTGTCAAGGATGGCGAAGGAGACTTCGGTTACAACGCTCGCTACGACCGCTTCGAGCAGCTCTATACATCCGGAGTAATAGATCCTGCCAAGGTTACTCGTGTGGCGCTAGAGAATGCAGCCTCTATCGCAGGTATGTTCCTCACCACAGAGTGCGTTATTGCAGACAAGAAGGAAGAAGGTGGCGCAGCGCCTGCTATGGCTCCTGGGATGGGAGGCATGGGCGGTATGATGTAAGCCTAGATTATATACTAAGAATCAGCCCCCGCAGAGTATCTGGCTCTGCGGGGGCTGATTTTTTATTTAATTATACTTTTACTGTCGCTTGTCCTGGGCTTTACTGGTCAAGCTTGATGTCAAGTTTCTTGGCTGATGGTGGGGCTTCGTTAGCACCCCATGCTTTGTTGGGTTTATTGCCCATCTCTAACACAAGCTCGCCTCCTGATACGATTTCGCTATGCTTGAGCCATGCACGTCCTAGCTCTCGTCCGTTGAGTTTGGCTGACTGTATGTATATGTTTTCGTCAGATAAGCCATCAGCCTCTACCACGAAGGTCTTGTTGCTAGGTAAGCGCATGGTAGTCTTGGGGAAAGCTGGTGAACCTATCACATATATTGCTTGCCCAGGGGTAACGGGGTAAAAGCCCATCATAGAGAATACAACGAAAGCGCTAAGCCCCCCACCATCTTCGTCCCCAGGTAGGCCCATCAGATCGTCGCGAAACCAGCTGCGGCGTAGTTTGTGGATAAGGCGCTGGGTTCTCCACGGTGCTGATGCATATACATAGAGATAAGGGATATGCATACTTGGCTCGTTACCCATAGTGAATTGTCCTACGTTACCGGTCTGGTCCGGCATCTGCGAATAGAACTCCCACTTACTACAGCTGAGAGGTGTGCGGAAGGTCTCGTCGAGATTCCGTATAAAGTTTTCCTTGCCTCCCATCAGGTAGATAAGGTCTGCAATATTGTGCTTAACGTCCCAGCGGTAGGTATAGGCGTTGTTCTCGTCGTAATAATCTCTTGCACCAAGACCACCAGAGCGTTCATAGTCGAAAGGTTGTACGAAGTTCCCCTCGGCATTGCGAGGATGGAAGAAGCCTGTCTGGTGGTTGTACAGCTTATGGTAGCCATATGAGAGTCGTAGATATTTGTCAGCCTCCTCATCCTTGCCCAGATGCTTGGCGAGCTCGCTGAGTGCCCAGTAATCGTAATAAGTGGCTAGAGACACGGCTACAGCTTGACGCTTTTCCCACTTTGTAACGTAGGAGTAAGGCTCGGTCTCCCCCTGGTTGAGCGCAGGGAAGTATCCTTTCTCATGGAAGTGCTCTGTGAGCTCTCGCTTGGGCATACGTGTCCAGGGGAGTAGACTACGTTCTGTTAGGGTTTTGCTGGCGTAGAGATAGGCTTTGTTGAGGTCAAATCCCGTTAGTCCCTTGGTAAAAGCATCAGCGAAGATGGCGATAGCATGGTTACCATTCATACGGTGAGAGTCCCCCGTTACCTCTGGGAATGTGGCTAACCATTGCTCGGGTGTGGCTTCGGCCTGACGTAGATAGCTCTGTAGTATATGCTGCTGCATCTCTGGCTCTATGAGTATGCGCAGTGGGTGTGTGGCTAGATAGGTATCCCAGACCCAATCATCTGTATAGTAGGGGATGCCCTTGTCGGAGACAGTCTGCTTGAGCTCTGCTGAATAATATTGGCCATCCTCAGAGATGTTAATCATGCGCTCATAGGTGCGGTACAGCGAGGTATAGAAGATACGACGTTCTTCTTCGCTACCACCCTCAACTTCTATTTTTGAGAGTACCTGTTCCCATTTGGAGCGTCCAGCCTTGGCGACCATATCCAGTTCGTAGGTTTGTATTTCGCGCTCGACGTTGCGCTTGGCCTGCTCCACGCTGATGTAAGATATGCCATAGCGTAGCTTGGCTGTCTCTGTCCCCTGTGGATAGAGCAAAGCTACAGTACTGCCCGAGGTACTGTCCGCCTGTGCTACTAGTCTACCCGTAGTGCTATCGCGTAGGGCGAGTGCTTCTGGTTGCTCGTTGCTCTCTAAGTAGAGGTACACGCGTACCGAGTCGTTGAGCTGCTCATAGCCGTAGATAGATTTATCTTTGGCGGTGAGGGTACCATTAGGAGTAGAGAGCATAATGCCACGGGCTGTATTCTTCTGTTCGTAGCTGAGCTGATATATAGCACTCTGATGGCTAGGTGCATACTGCACTGCTATCTCTTGCTCGGGGAGGTACACACTGTATCTATACGGAGTCGTTTGCTCGCGGTCGTATATATAACTGAGTACGCTAGGGAGCGAATCTGGATAGGATGAGAGCGGACTGAGGGCAAAGGCAGAGGTCCCTCTGTGGCTTGTAAGGATAATCGGTAGCCCTGAGATAGTCTCGCTCGTATAGTCACTGCGGTGTGGGGTAACGCGCATCATGCTATTAGGCAGTTGCACCGTAGGGAAGGTTGGCATCAGTAGATGGCTGATGTTGCCCATATAAGGATTGACTAGATCCACGGGGTCTTTGCTCGTACCAAAGCCAGAGCTATCTGACTGACAAGACGCAAAAAGCAATCCTAGGCAAAGTGTCAGTCCGAGGTGTTGGAGTTTACGCATGATTAACAAAGTATAAGAATAAAACCTCCCTAGACCTTGAGGGAGTAGGGAGGTTGTTGTATGCTGGTGGGAACTTTACTTGCTGTTCTCCTCGAAGAAGTAGCGAGCAGCGACACCGAGTATATCGAATAGGCGAGGCAGTAGGTCTCCGAACTTGTCAGACTCGCAAACTAGAGTCTCAGCAGCGAATACTACAGATTCATCACGTAGTACAGCCTTGGCGATCTTGACGTCTTGGGTAACCTTGTTGCACAGCTGTAGAGCTTTCTCTGGGCTGAGGTCCTTGTATTCGGTTAGTGGGAAGAAAAGATCCACTTTGAGGAAGGTCGTATCATCGCCAGTATCGGGGATGAGATAGGTAAGACCTTGATACTTCACGGCTAGGAAGCCATCTTCTAGCTGAGGTGCGTAGCCTTCCTGCTTGAGCCACTCGGCGGCTCTGTCGATTACTTTCATATTAGCGTTATAAATATAAATGTTAGTTATAATGCAAAGATAAGACTTTCTCCGATAGAACACGCAGCCCTGCTCTGGTCTCAGGGCAACCGCATCAAATTCTGAGAAGCTTTCTGAGGTATTCTGGATTCATCGCCGCCTTAAACATTCTCTTCTTCACAGAGTGCTTGTCTTTCTGAGCCTTAACGATCCCCAAGGCCAGCTTCCTCAAGACGTTTAGG
>JAXFXP010000124.1:0-9608 GCA_034091595.1 Porphyromonas sp. | reverse complement strand
CGCCGGTCGCCAGCGGACCGAAGTCCCTGCTGCCCCTCGACTTGCATGTGTTAAGCCTATCGCTAGCGTTCATCCTGAGCCAGGATCAAACTCTTCACTGTTATATTTTAGTTTTTGTTTGTTCTGTTTTTATGCTCATTAAGATGTTACTTCCTTTCGATTTATCAGAGTTGTACCTAGTTATTTATTGACGGTTAGATTATTCTAAACGTTCTTGTACTACACTTCTGTATAATGTCAATATCAAATATCTCAAAGATCTCTATTCGCTAATCAAGCCGTATCGCTACTCGCTTAATCTCTTGCTTTTCCGCTCCCGACCGAGCCGCTCGCTTGCGGACCTCGTTTCTGTCGTTTGCGAGTGCAAAGGTAATACAAGTTTTCTATTCCCACAAATATCCGAGAGAAAAAGTTTAACACCCAGATGGCAGAAAACTACCTAAGACCCCTATAATCCAGCACTTACACGCAGAGAAAAAGTTTGGAGAGAAATTAGTCGCTTCGGACTCCGAACCTAATCTCAGCGACTCGGCTCTCGGCAATTCGGAGCGCACTCGCCCCCTACCCAAGCCCGAGGCCATAGCTATAGCCACCATTCGGTCTCCTAATAGGCGGGCAAGTAGCGACCTAGTAGGCGGACGATCGGCCACCTATTAGGCAGACAAGTGGCCGCCTACTAGGCGGACACAAGCCCCTCCCAGAGCGGGCCGCAGAGGGGGCCTTCAACAAAAGAAAGCCCACCTATGCGGTGAGCTTTCTCTAAAACATATCGTCCTGAGTACGCAGAGCTATATCAAGCGCAACCAGCTATTGATATAATATGCGCCGTATTCGCTTATCATGCTCTCTGGATGAAACTGTAGCCCCCAGATAGGCAAGCTAGCGTGGCGCAATACCATGGTATGGCGCCCGTCTATATCTTCGCAATAGCCTTCCTCGACAAGGGCTCCGCTCGCCACTTCTAGGCCAAGCGAGAGGTCCACCACCCACGAGTGGTAACGTCCTATAGCTACACCCTCTGGTAGACCATGCAGTATCCCCTGCCCCTGATGCCTGAGGTAGCTCGTGTGTCCGTGCAAGGGGCGCGCTAACTGTCGGAGGCTATAGCCATAATGCAGAGCGATAGCCTGACACCCAAGACAAATACCGAGAATCGGCTTAGCCTGCTCGGCAAACTGCGCTAAAGCCTGCATCATCCGAGGTTGCTCCTCTGGGAGTCCTGGGCCCGGAGAGATTATCAAAGCATCGTAACACCGACTCTCGTCTCCATGCAAGTCACTAGCAAGACGCACCACAAAGAGGCACGACTCCTCTGCCTCTCGTAGCAACTGAACGAGATTATAGACAAAGGAGTCGTGATTATCTATTACCAGAATGCTAGGCATCGTAAGCAGCGAGCTTAGCGCCCTAGCAATTCGACTATAGGCTTGCCTATGGTACCGCTAGGAAGCTGGGTCTTTAGCAGGAAAGCCACCGTAGGAGCAATATCAGTCATATATACCTCGCGGTACAAATGGCCACTAGGCACATTCTTCCCCATAAAGATGAGTGGGATGTGTGTATCGTATGGAGCCCAGACCGAGTGATCGGTACCAGTGGAGAGCTTGTCACTACGCCCTGCCGTCCAACCAGGGTGCAACACTACGAAAATAGCTCCAGAGCGATGGCGATTGAAGCCGTTTAACACTCGGAAACGAACCTCCTCAGGCACCCCAGCATTATTCACCTCACGAGCAGTAATAGCATAGGCTACTCCCTCCTGCTTCTCTAGAGTGCGTGCCACAGCTGGATAAAGCTTAGCTCTGTCCACCCCGAGCTCATCTATCTTATGCTCATCGAAGTAGACCTCGTAGTTACTGATGCTCAATAGGAGGCTTTCGGGGCGACCTGTTACCACACGCGTCACAGAGTCTATCTGCTCCTTGGCCAGCGTCGTACTCCAGCGACGTCCGGGCAGCTTGCGCTCGCTCTTGAAAATCTGATTATGCGCTGCAGCGTGGTCTGCAGTAATAAAGAACAGGTAGCCATCCTCTCCGTACTGACGGTCTAAATAGGAGAAGAATTCGCCTAGAGCCTTATCAAGACGTAGATAGGTATCCTCTATCTCTACCGAGAAAGTAGCATAGCGATGGCCAATATAATCCGTAGACGACAAGCTTACGGCTAGGAAATCAGTAGAGTCGCGACGCATACCCAGGCGCTCACCCTCAATAGCAGCCTTGGCCATATCAAGCGTTAGATCATTACCCATCGGGGTAGTACGGATGACGCCTAAGCCATCACGCTCCATTAGCTTACGAGTATCCAAAGGCAAGGTCGCTGGCACATCTCCCCAAGCCCCCTCGTAGGCGTTGGCATCTGGTGTACTATTCGTATAGCTACGGAGTGCATACATAGGCTTCCACCCTTCGCGGAGATACTTCTCGGCAAGGCGACGCTTATTGAAGGCCTCCGCCCAGCGAGGCAGCTCATCCATATAGTATGTACTAGAGACAAAATTGCCGCTAGCATCATCAAACCAATAAGCTGCTGTAGCCGCATGGCCAGCTGGCAAGATAGCCCCACGGTCCTTGATAGCTACACCGACGACACGGCTAGTAAAGTTCGTAGCGATACGCAGCTCATCGGTTACGGTCGTCGATAGCATATTGCGGGGCGACATCTGGCCCGAGTCGCCATTAGGCGCCCCTACAGTCTGGACGCTACGGTCCTCAGTGCAGTAGCTAGGCTTGCCGTTGATAAAGAAGTTATTACCTGCAATACCATGTATACTAGGCACACTCCCCGTGTAGATGCTAGCGTGCCCGATGGCAGTAACGGCGGGCAGGTAGTTGATGCGTGTATTGTGGCAGTTGAAGCCCTTGTCGAGCAATCTACGGAATCCCCCATCGGGAAGAAAGCGTGCATTATATCTATAGAGATAGTCCCAGCACATCTGGTCTACGACCATGCCCACGACGAGTTTAGGGCGGTCTGGCTGAGCATCCTGCATTTTAGACTTCTCGGCCTGAGCCATTGTGGGGCTTAGCATAGCTAGGCCAGCACAAGCTACGGCAAATAATTTCTTAATCATAGGTAAGCTTATAGTTTTTGGTTTGTTAGTTCGACTCTAGCCCACTTGTTGCGCTGCTCAGTGGCAATATGCCTCAGCCCTAGCGTCTCTCCGTGAGCAATGATAGCGTCTGCATCCTCCTCGTAGAAGCCACTCATCACAAGCCTCCCCGATGGCGCAAGGGTCTTGGCGTAGGCAGCCATATCTTCCAATAGGATATTGCGGGTGATGTTGGCCAGGATGAGGTCATAGGGACCACGAGTAGCGAGGCTAGAGGCATCGCCCTGTAGGGCATCCTCGATCACGACTCCGTTGAGCGTGGCATTCTCTAGCACATTGAGGTAAGCCCACTCATCAATATCTATGGCCGTTAGACTCTTAGCACCTTGCTTGAGTGCTAGGATGCCTAGAATACCTGTACCACAGCCCATATCGAGGACACGTAAGCCCGTCATATCGTGCTCTAGTATATAGCTCATCATCAGGGCTGTGGTCTCGTGGTTACCTGTCCCGAAGGCCATCTTCGGACTAATAATTACCTCGGTCTTTACCTCTGGGTTAGGCTCATGGAAGGGAGCCCGTATTTGGCAGAGATTCTCCCCTATCGTAATAGGCTGGAAATAGTTTCGCTCCCACTCTTCGTTCCAATTAATATCGGGCATCAGCTCGCTAGTATGGGAGATTTGCCAATCTTCGCTAGGTAGATTGGCGATAAGGTCTGCCATAATGCTGGGATAATCCGCCGTGGCAGGGATGTAAGCAACGAGTTGCTCGTCTTGATGCTCGAAGCTATCGAAGCCTAGGTCTGCTAGCAGAGCAGAGATATAGTCGAAAGCGTCCTCCAGAGCCAAAGCACTGGGCTTAGATGTGAGGCCTATAGTATATTGTATATATTGCATATTCTGATAGTCTTTTAGGGCAGGTAATTAACGCCTAACTTGCGCTGTAGGGACACAACAAGCTGAGCAAAGAGAATACTCAAAATGGCTACAAACAAGGCCCCGAAGTTGTCGTATATGTGTGAGGGCAATACGGCCACGCAGAGCGTAATGAAGCACCCATGCCAATAATAGATATTTCCCGATAGCTCGCGCCCAAGGTATTCCATACGTCCCCCAGCTCCATATGCACTGTGGCGCAATGCAAAGAGAAATGTCGAAACGATCATAAAGGTGCGTGCTATTGGAGCAAGCAGTATCTGCCATGTGGCCTGAGGCTCAGCAGCATCTGAGAGCCCAAAACGCACAGCGAAGGCTATAGCAATAGACAGGATTAAGCTAAGACCTAGATATGGGCAGCGCAGGAGTAGCTCTTGGTGCTTGCGTACAAACCAGCCTGCGGCGATACAAGGGATGGCATAGAAGACCGCATTGGCAGCGAGCATAGAGGCAGGCTCTCCGAAAAGTAGTGGCTTATAGTCCTCGAAAACAACCTTCAGCAACCATAGAGCCATCAGCCAAGGGATAAACCTCGTGAGGCCCAGCTTATTCATTATCCAGAAGAGGACTAAGGCCTCTAGCCCTGCCATCAGATACCATAGATGCCCATAGGCATAATGCTGGCCCAGAATAAGCCACTTAGCCCAGAGAACCCAATCGCTAAGTGGCGGGATGCCGTCTAGGCTTATCATCGTTAGGACAACATTGAGGATAAGGAGTATGACGGCAAGCTTGCGGATACTCCCAGAGAGCCGCTCTCCCACCTTATTTTCATCCTCTGAATATAGGAAGTACCCTGTAATCATATAGAATATAGGTACGGTCATCGAGGCTAGTAAGACAAGAGGTGGAGAGGCTAAGCCTAGGGGAGCATGTAGAACGACGACACCCAGGGCGCATAGGGCCTTGAGGACGTACAGCGAGGCTATAGGCTGTCGCTTAGATGGGCTGGTATTACTCATCGATAGAGTCTTGGTACTAAGTCTTTATTAAAGTATCTGTATCTGCATCGCCCGCTGAGCTCTTTGCAACAAAAAAGCCAGTAGGCAAGACAATACAAAGGTATAGATTATCCCCCAATTGAGATAGTGTGCGTAGTTTATCGTCTTACTCAGAGCATATTGCACTAGGATATGCCAGTAGTAGATATTACCTGACAGATGTTGTCCAATATAGGCTATAGGGCCACCCTCGCCCAGCCCCTGATAATGCAGAGCCCAAGTAAAGAGTGCCAGCGTAAAACCCACGAAGAGGAAAGGTTTTGCTATCGCGGCAAGGGTTGGATAGTCTACACGCAGACACCAGACGGACAACAGATAGCAGGGAATAGCCATGAGGAAGCACCAGCGCCACCCTTGCCCTAACGGGCAGAGACGGAGGAGATAGCCGAGCGAAATAAAAGGCAAGGCCGTAGCGAAAGTATAACGCCAGAGATACCCTGCAGTGCTCTGCCAATAAGGGCTATGCCCCTCGGGCCATACCAGGGCAGCCAGCCAATAATGCAAGGGGATAAAGAAAAGCGTATAGGGTATCAGCCGACGCCAACCGATACGGTCTAATAGGCACAAAATAAGCAGGGCCCAGAGCATACTATGCAGGTACCACAGATGCACATTGTTGTGATTGATACCCGTCAGAAGCCACTTAGCATAAAAGTCCACACTACGCCCCAGCGGGAATCCTCCGTGAGGTAATACGCTATAGACGGCCTGAGTAACAAGTATAATCGGTAGTAGTTTGCGCACAGTCCTCAGTAGACGTGGACCAAAGGCCTCGTGCTCCCCGGCACTGAGGAAATAGCCCGTAATCATATAAAACAGAGGTACTGCCACGGCTGCGATACTATTGACCTCAGCACGGAGGGCTGGTAGAGGGCCATGAATGACAACGACCAGCAAAGCTCCTAATGCCTTCAGACAGTATAGACTAGCGATACTGCGGGGACTGGTGGCTTTGCTGGTCATCGTGTGAGAGTGCTATAGGCGTCTAGCCGAAAAGCTGCACAAGAGCCTGCTCCATGGCCTGAGCTGTACGCTGGAGGTCTTCATCACTATGGGCCATAGAGAGGAACATACACTCGAACTGAGAAGGAGGAAGATAGATACCCTGAGCAAGCATTAGACGGAAATACTCGGCATACAGGCCAGTATCAGCCACCTTGGCATCGGCATTGCTCGCCACTCCCCCAGAGCGGAAAAAGAGCGTCGAGAGCGAGCCTACACGATTGTAGCTCAGCTTGTCGGCATAGCGCTCGAGTACGGGGCGGATTAGTCCCTCGAAGTACTCGGCCTTAGCCTCCAGACGCTCATAAAAATCCGCCTGCCCGAGCTGGCGTAGCATAGCGATACCTGCAGAGAGCGCTAGAGGATTGCCCGAGAGTGTCCCAGCCTGGTAGACAGGGCCTAGAGGGGAGAGACACTCCATAATCTCACGGCGACCACCGAAGGCCCCTACAGGCAGACCGCCCCCGATAATCTTGCCGAGGCAAGTCAGGTCTGGACGAATGCCATATAGCTCCTGAGCACCTCCACGAGCTGCACGGAAACCACTGATTACCTCGTCGAAGATGAGCAGTACGCCTCGCTCGCTAGTAAGCGTACGTAGCCCCTCCAAGAATCCTGGCTGAGGTGGTATCAAGCCCATATTCCCCATAATGGGCTCAAGAATAACGGCAGCGACCTCCCCGGCATGCTTATCGAGGATATGGCGTACACTGTCGAGGTCGTTGTAGGTCGCTACGAGCGTGTTCTCAGCCGTCTGTGCCGTAACGCCCGCACTGCCAGCCTGACCAAAGGTGGCCAAGCCGCTACCTGCTTGGATCAGGAAGCTATCGGCGTGGCCATGATAACAGCCCTCAAACTTCAGAATCTTGTCCCTACCCGTATAACCACGTGCCAGACGTATGGCGCTCATAGTAGCCTCCGTGCCAGAGTTTACCATGCGCACCATCTCCACAGAGGGGAAAAAGCTACAGATTAGCTCAGCCATCTCCACCTCGCGCTCGTTGCAGGCTCCGTAGCTCGTGCCATTAGCCAGCTCAGCCGTAATCGCCTCCTGAATAAGCGGATGGCTGTGCCCTATTATGAGGGGGCCCCACGAACTTATGAAATCGATATACTCGTTCCCATCGACATCCCATATATGGCTCCCTTGCCCCTTGGCAATATAGAGTGGGCTAAGCCCTACTGAGCGAAAAGCTCGTACAGGGCTATTAACCCCACCAGGGATTAGTCGTGCGGCACGCTCGTGTAGCTCTTGGCTACGGCTTGTATTCAGTTCTTTCATGGATATGTATTCATTGTTAATATATGGCGAAGTCCCCTATACTTACTGAGGCTTGGTTATCGAGGACTCCATCGACTACTAGACGTATATGTCGCCCTTCTACGGGCTTATCTAGTTTTATCTCGGATGGGATGGGGTTAGCCTTGATATTCTGAAACTCTCCCTGGGCCGCTAGCACATCGTCTACAAACAAGCGATAGCGCTGTATGTGCCCAGAGGCATCACGCCCCTGATTAGGGGTATAGACAAGACGTGTGATAGGGCGAGGGCTCGGGAAGTAGAAATCGAATTGACGCACAGACTTATCAAAGTGCACACTCGTATAGCCATCGCCATCGACGAGGAGGCGTCTCTCTTTCTCACTGAGGCTAGAGCCCAGCGAGAAGCTCCCCTGAGAGTAGCCCAGCTCGTACACCTGGCTAGACTGTCCACCCGAGGAGAGCGCTGCAGCCTCTACACGCAAGTGATCGCTAGGGACGATGACAGGCCCTGTATAATCTTGCCAAGGGCCATCGTTTAGGCGGTAGCGTAGACGATAGTCCGTGCTCCCCCCTGAGGCTGCAGGACGAAGTATCAAGCGGTTATTCTCATCACGTGAGACCAGAGGAGCGTCCACCAGCTCGTGCACGTGGTAAGCGCCTAGCTCGGCCAAGCACACAGGCCCCATACTCTTATTGATGCGTAGACGAATAGCCGAGGTCTCGACAGGCCGAAAACGAATGATACGCTTGTAGCCGACTGTCGTAAGACTATCGCGAGTATCTATCGGATGCCAAGAGCCATCCGAGCTCTGCGTCTCTAGCGAGAAGCTCTCTATGCGCTGCCCCAGGCGGATGTACTCCTGTAGCACTACATTGTTGATCGTCCGTCTGCGAGGTAGACGCAGCGTAACCTCGGCTGTAGATACTCCATCGATTGTGGCCCAATAGCTATCAGGCTTGCCATCGACAATATGTCGAGGTGAGAATGTACGCCCCCGACGGGTATCCCGAGCCTCTACACGTGCGCCCTTAGCGAGGTTGTGGCGAAAGCTTTCGCGAATGTGGCGATGCCAAGTAACAGCGTTGATAGAGTCCGCCTGCGGAATCTTTCCCTCTAAGTTCACGGGGAAGTTAAGCAGCAGATTGGCCCCACGGCCCACACTCTGATAGTAGATATTCGTTAGGTTAGCAACGCTACGTACCTGATGGTCCTCTCTCGGATGATAAAACCATCCGGGACGAATGCTCACGTCCACCTCTCCGGGCAACCATTCTTTAGCCCCCCGATGTCCCCAGATGTTCTCGCGGTGATGTTTCTCGGCCTCCCTGTCGTAGGTAGCATAATTGGTCTCTCCGGCCCAGCCTGCCTCGTTGCCAATCCAGCGAATGGTCGGTACAGTACCACCAAAGATCATAATGTCTGGGTTATTCTGCCGTAACAGCTCGGCAGCCTCTTCGTACTTGTAATATTGATTCGGATTGATATTACGGCGCTCATCAGCTCCTCCATACCAGCCGGTACCACCGTTAGCGCCATCAAACCAATACTCGAATAGCTCCCCGTACTGTGTCGTCAGTTCTCGGATTTGCTCATGGAAAGCACGCTGATAACCCTCACGGGCATACTCGGCATGGTGGCGGTCCCAAGGACTAAGATAAAGTCCAAACTTGAGGCCATACTTACGACACGAGGCAACAAGGTCTTTGACTAGATCGCCCTTACCGCCCTTCCAAGGGCTATTCTTGACAGAGTAGTCCGTAGTCTTGGTCGGCCACAGGCAGAAGCCGTCGTGATGTTTAGCCGTCAGTATTACAGCTCGCATCCCAGCAGCCTTGAGGGTGCGCACCCACTGGTCGGTGTCCAGCACCTTGGGGTTGAAAGTACTGGCAGGTGTATTGCCATACCCCCACTCAAGATCGTTGTAGGTATTTAGTCCGAAGTGGATGAAGGCATAGGTCTCTAGCTGATGCCAAGACATTTGTGCCTCAGTAGGCACAGCCCCTATGGGCTTGGGTGCAGGCATCTCTTTCGCCCTAGGGCTCTGGGCCTGGCCTAGCCAGCTAATCCCTAAGAGCATTAGGGAGAGCGTGGTGGTGGTAATGCTTCTCATCAATGACATTGAATATTTCGTAAGTGTAAAGGTAATAATTATCCCCCGATAAAACCCCACTACGAGAGCTAATCGCCTACCAGCGAGGGGCTAGCCCGCATCAGGGCAACCGCATCAAATTCTGAGAAGCTTTCTGAGGTATTCTGGATTCATCGCCGCCTTAAACATTCTCTTCTTCACAGAGTGCTTGTCTTTCTGAGCCTTAACGATCCCCAAGGCCAGCTTCCTCAAGACGTTTAGG
>JAXFXP010000123.1:0-14570 GCA_034091595.1 Porphyromonas sp. | reverse complement strand
CCTAAACGTCTTGAGGAAGCTGGCCTTGGGGATCGTTAAGGCTCAGAAAGACAAGCACTCTGTGAAGAAGAGAATGTTTAAGGCGGCGATGAATCCAGAATACCTCAGAAAGCTTCTCAGAATTTGATGCGGTTGCCCTGTAATAATTGGTATGAGGGACGTGTTGGGGGGGGCTTTGCCTTAGCAGCCGTTGCTCCTATGTTTACTGCGGGAGTCTTGTGCTAGTCAATAGTCCCTTAATGGGATAGGGGTGTGCAGAGGCTTCGTACCTTTGTGCTGTAAGATTAGGTGTACTCATTATTATATATGTGTGTATTATGGAAACTATGAATCCAGCGGATATCCGCTACTTTATCATTCATTGCTCAGCGACGACACCCCTGCAAGACTATAGTGTGGAGCGTTTGGTGAGAGACCATCGGAAGCGAGGCTTCGCAGGCGCAGGCTATCATTATTATATACGAAGAGACGGCGCGATATACACCCTGCGTCAGCATTGCGAAGTCGGTGCACATTGCCGGGGCTACAACCGTTGTAGCCTAGGCATTTGCTACGAGGGTGGTCTGGATGCCAAGCATCGGCCTAGTGATACGCGCACAGAGCAACAGCGCCGAGCCCTAGAGCATCTGCTGTTATTGCTGCGTATGTATTATCCGGAGGCGAAAATCGTAGGGCATCGTAGCCTTAGCCCCGACCGCAATGGAGATGGTCGCATAGAACCCTCGGAGTGGCTCAAGGCTTGTCCGAGCTTTGATGCCGAGGAGCAGTATAGATGTTTCGGTCGTGAGGGAGGAGGTGCGCTATGAGAGTAGATGGGCCTCATGTCGATAATAGCTCGGGGCCAGAGGGGCCTCGCCGTCGCCGTCCGCGCACGGAGGTACAGATGTATTGTGCTGTGGCACTGTGTTGCTTCGGGATGCTGCTCATGGGAGCAGGGTTTGTGGTCGAGCCGATGGGCAGCATTAGCTCAAGTGTCTTGGTTGGCTATGGCGAAGTGATGACTTTCGCTGGGGCGCTCTTTGGTATCGATTATCACTCAAGACTATGATTAAATTAGCTTGAATTGATTTAACATTTGTTTGTTTTCAAATAATGTTGTACCTTTGTCCCCAAAGATTGAACAACTGGGCCTTGTGGGATGTCTGCAGGGCATAACAAAGACTACAAGGAAGATAGAAGAATATGATTAAGAAAAGTTTATTGGTGCTTGCTACACTAGGTGCAGCAGCACAGCTAGTAAGCGCGCAGACTGACTCTGTATATACAGAGACGCGCACTGAAGACAAGCACAGAGTAGTTACTAACCGCTTCGGCAGCAACTGGGAAATCGGTTTCGGTGTAGGTGGGAACATGCTCTTTGGCGACCATGACAAGCAGATGAAGTTCCTAGACCGTCTAGGTCTAAACGGTGGTATCCACGTAGCTAAGTGGTTTACTCCAGGTCTTGGTCTACGCGTAGGTGCCTTCGGAGGTATGCTGCCAGGGGTTTCTGGTTATACTGGTCATGCCCTAGATTATCCTAACGTAAACTACGGTAACTACCAGGGCTTTATCAAGAAGCCTTACGACTTCTACCAGGCAGCACCTAAGGGACACTATGGCCTTCTCGAAACTCAGGAGAAGTACGTAAACATTCATGGTGATGTTCTCTTCAACCTCTCTAACCTAATCGGTGGCTATAAGGAAACTCGTTTCTACTCATTCATTCCTTTCGTAAGCGTAGGCTTCGCTCTATCGCTTGACAATGCTGTTAACGGCAACAAGACGCACGAAGTAACAGGGGGCGTAGGTCTTCTGAACCGTTTCCGTCTATCTAAGGCTCTTGACCTTAACGTAGAAGTGCGTGGTACTTACGTAAGCGACCGCTTCGACCAGGAGTATGTAGCATACAACCAGAAGGCTAACGCTTATCAGGGCCAGGCAGGTCGCTGGGGCGAAGGCGTACTCTCTGCTACTGTAGGTCTATCGTACAAGATTCCACGTCGTGGTTGGGATAACGTTGTTGAGCGTACACTCCGTGTAAACGACAACCTGCTCAACGACCTTCGTAACCGTGTAGGTGCTCTTACTAACGAAAACGACGACCTCCGTCGTCAGCTCGAGAACGCACTCAACCGCGAAGTTACTCGTGAGAACGTATCGGCTCAGCCACTGCTCGTTACCTTCCCAATCGACCGTTGGACGCTTAGCAATAAGGACCGTGTAAACCTCGGTTTCCTAGCTGAAGCTATCAAGTCTAACCCAGGTGTTGTGTACAGCGTAACGGGTTATGCAGACCAGGGTACTGGTAGCGTAAAGCGTAACATCTTCCTCGCTCGTAAGCGTAGCGAAGTTATCTACGACTGCCTCGTAAACGAGTTCGGTGTATCTGAGAGCCAGCTCCGTCGTGATGACAAGGGTGGTGTAGAGAATATGTACTACAACGACCCACGTTGCAGCCGCGCTGTACTTCTCAAGGTTGCTGAGTAATTGTTCCGCCTTGCCAAGGCAAGGAACAAGCTAAGTAATTAGAATAAGAGACCCTAGGGACTATTTGAATGGTCTCTGGGGTCTTTTGTTTATCTTTGCCTTATATACAAGGAATATGACGATACCACTCATTGTAGCCTTTACGCCCAACTATCTAGTACCGGCGGCGACGACTCTGCGCTCGGTGCTAGAGGCTTCGCCAGCGGAAGTGTGCTATGATGTCGTATGCCTCGTGAGCGAGATGCCGAGCGAGGACTTTCGAGCTAAACTGGCCTTAATAGATGAAGGCACGGGGCGTCTGAGCTTCCGCTTTCTCAATCTCGAGCAGAAGCTACAGGGTGCCTATGTAGACCCACGCTATACTTCGGCAGCCAACTATCGCTTGGTCATTGCCGAGGAGCTCCCAGAGTATCGCTATGCTATATACACGGACTGCGATATCATCATACGTCAAGACCTCTCTCAGCTCTATGGGAGCATAGATATGGGTGAGGCGTACATCGCAGGCGTGGCGGAGGTACAGACCGAGTGGCAGAGGCGCCAGTCGGCCCATTTCGGCTTTTCCCCAGGGACCTATATCAACTCGGGCTTCTTGGTACTCCATCTAGAGGCCATGCGTCGGGATAACCTGAGTGAGCGTTTTTCACAGTTCCTAGCTACGGCCGAGCGCCTTGAGTTTCCCGATCAAGATGCCATCAATGTGGTATGTCGTGGGCGACTGCATTATCTGCCCCCGGTATATAATGGTATCCGTACCTTTACGCTGGCTGCTTACCGTCAGCTCTTCCTGAGTAAGTATACGCTAGAGGATTGGCACAGCATCGCAGACAAGGGCAATATCCACTATACAGGGGAGAAGCCCTGGCGTGCTTACACCAACTACCTAGAGCTCTGGTGGCAAACCTATTGGCGATTGCCTCTGGCTATTCGTAGGGAGATGTCTTTGCCCTCTCGTGTGGAGAGCTTAGCACGATTGTTTTCCTTACCCATGGTACGTAGAGCCTTCACATGGTGGCAGCTGAGAACCAAAAAACAAGAGCGATGAAGCATGCCTATCTAATCCTCGCCCATGGCGAATACCAGCTGCTGGAGCTCCTAGTGGCAAGCCTTGATGATGTCCGTAATGACCTCTATATCCATATCGACGCTAAGGCTAGTCTACCAGATACGCTGCATACCGAGCGGGCGGGGTTACAGCTCATCAGAGAGCGGCACGACGTTCGCTGGGGTGATGTCTCTGTAGTGGAGGCTGAGTTTGCTCTCCTGAGGGAGGCTTATCGCAGGGGGCAGAGCTGCGGAGGCTATGCCTACTATCATCTGCTCTCGGGCGTAGATCTACCGCTGAAAACGCAGGATTACATTCACGATTTCTGTCAGCGTCACCACGGTGCAGAGTTTATAGGTTTTTACTCAGGTGCAGACCTTGCGGCAGACCTAGAGCGTAAGGTGCAGAGGTGTCATCTTTTCCCTCGCTCTTTCCGAGGTTCAGGCTTCGGCTGGCAGTGTAAGCGGATAGTACGGGCCTTGTATATGCGCCTGCAGTCTGTGCTGGGGACTCGTCGCTACCCCGATATACACTTTGCCAAGGGGACTCAGTGGATGAGTATTACCGAGTCTTTGGTGGCTGAGCTCATACAGCACGAGTCTGCTATTGTGCCGCTTTATCACGGCACCTTCTGCTCGGACGAGATTGCGATACAGACCTACGTAGCCTCTAGCCCTTTTATGGCACGTGTATACAAACCTCAGGACGAGGCTGGTAGCTCTATGCGGCATATTGGCTGGTATGAGGGGCAACTGATCGACTTCTCGGCGCGAGACTACGAGGCCTTAGCCAAGAGTGAGGCGCTCTTTGCACGTAAATTCAATAGCTCCGATATGGACTTTATTCACAGGGTGCTAGGCTTATCGGTAGTGCCCACAAAAGAGCCGAGCGATGACGCAGGTAATTAGTAATGCGCTGCCGCATACCGAGCGTGCACTCGTGTCGGTGATTATCCCGATGTATCGTGTGGCAGCCCACCTCGAGCGCTGCCTGGCACAGCTACGGGCACAGACCTATCAACAGCTCGAGCTTATCTTTGTCGATGATGCTTCGCCCGACGATGCCTATGACTATGTGTCGGCCCACCAGGCAGAGCTAGAGGCCCTAGGGATGCAGGTGCGCTTGCTGCGCCACGAGCAGAATAAGGGCGTGGCAGCAGCCCGCAATACAGCTCTCGATGCCGCCACGGGTGAGTACGTCTATTCTTTCGATGCCGACGATGCAATGGAGCCGAATCTTATCGAACGTCTAGTAGTACGTGCGTACCAGACGGGATGTGATATTGTCGGCTGCAACTGGAGCCTACGCTATGCTGGCAGAGACCGAGCGATGGCTCAGCCAGACGTACGCACTGGAGAGGAAATGTATGCGGCTATGTGCTATGGCGTGATGAAGTGGAATCTTTGGCTCTTCCTCGTGCGTCGGTCGCTCTTCGACCGCGGGGAACGCTTGCGCTTCACCCCCGGGGATAATATGGGGGAGGATATGATGATGATGTCTCGCCTAGCTCTGAGGGCTGAGCGAGTATCCATAGTGCCAGAGGTATTGTATTACTACGTCAAAACTAACGAAACGGCTCAGACGGCCAGCTACCGTCCTGAGCACTGGGCTCAGGTCGACCGCAATCTGCGCACACTCAGCGAGAGCCTTGAACGCGAGGGTAGGGGCGAGGCCTTGCAGCTACTGCATCAGCTCAAGCTCAACCTCAAGCTACCGCTTCTCATCTCTAGCAACCCCGAGGACTACCGCCGTTGGCAGACTTGGTATCCCGAGGCCAATGCCTATATCATGCATAATCCACGCCTCTCGATGCGTACTAAGCTTTTGCAGCTTGCTGCCCATAGGGGGCAGTGGTGGCTCGTAGGGCTGTACAACCGCATCGTAGGAGAGTGGCTCTACAAACTCATATACAAATAAAGACGTACTATGCCTAAACTTTGGAAGTGGTTTCTCGTCTTCCTCGCGGCTTGGGTCGTGAGCTTTTTTCTCTACCCTCCTCTATTTACCTTCCTACCAGGGAATGCTAAACTGTACCTAGCGGTGGTGGGGCTGGTAATTCTGACTATGCAGCTTCTGCGGACTCGTGATTATACGATTGATAAGGACCTATTACGTACCCTTCTGATTACTAGTACTTATTCGGTAGTCAACCTCTTTGCGACCAACTACAATGGGCATGCAGACTACAGTTATGGCAACTATATAACTTCGGCATTAGTTTGGCTTTTTGCGGCTTATACGGCAGTTAGCGTGGTTCGTTGGGTGCACGGTACGGTGAGCATACGATTGATAACCTACTATATGGCAGGGGTCTCGGTAGCACAGTGCTTGTTGGCGCTAGCGATAGACAATTTTGCGCCAGTCAAGATGCTTGTCGATGCCATATTCTTTGTAGACCAGGACTTCATTGCAGAGACAGGACGTCTATATGGTATCGGAGCGATGCTAGACCCTGCGGGGACACGCTTTGCGGTCATTTTGCTATTCATAGCCTATGTGCTATCCTTTGACCCTGTAGCTCGCGCCCGACAATCTACTGTCAACTGGCTGATTATAGCCTATATCATTATCGTGGCTGTGGGTAATATGATTTCTCGTACTACAGTTACGGGCATTCCCTTCTCTCTGTTGATATTTGCTTTGTCTATGGGTAGCTGGCGAGAAGCGGTGTCTCAGGAGCAGAGACGTCTGTACGCAGCTGTTTTCGGAGCCCTCTTGATTGCTATTCCTCTAGGGATCTTTTTCTATAATACTAGCGAGTACTTTTATGGGCAGATGCGCTATGGTTTCGAAGGCTTCTTCTCATTAGCCGAGAAGGGGCGATGGGAGACGAGTAGTAATAATATCTTGGCAACGATGTGGCGCTGGCCAGACACGACCGAAGCGTGGATTATCGGCTATGGAGAGTTTGGGGGCTTCCGCTTCGGGACGGATATTGGCTACTGTCGTCTGATACTGTACTCTGGAGTTATTGGCTTTAGTGTCTTTGCCTCGATGTTTCTCTACCAGATCTATGCTTTCACAAGGCGTTATCCCTACCAGATGATATTGTTTATCTGTATGGCGGCTATGAGCTTCGTGATTTGGTTTAAAGTGTCTACGGACCTCTTCCAGTTCTGGGCCTTACTCTATGTCTTCAAGGACGAGGAATGGCTGAGCCCGGCTTTCCGAAAGGGGCTTATAGCTAAGCTTTAGCATACACTACTACGATGAGCAAACGTATTGTTTACTGTATCCCTGGCCTGTATAACTCGGGTGGGATGGAGCGCGTGCTAAGCGTTAAGGCCAACTACCTCGCACAGCAAGGCTACGAGATTCATATTATCACGACCGATCAGATGGGGCGTGGTATCTACTTCCCGCTCGACGAGCGTATCCAGACGTATCACCTAGACCTCGATTACGAGGGCAGCAACGGAGGGCCTCTGCACCGTAAGATCTGGGCTTTCCTAACCAATCAGCCACGCTACAAACGTGCTCTTAGTGCTTTATTAGAGCGGATACAACCAGATATTACTATCTCTATGTTTGGGCACGAAGCAAGCTTCCTGCCTGACATCAAGGCGGGCGGTGTCAAAATACTAGAGTATCACTTCTCCAAGCTCAAGCGCCTACAGTATGGGCGCACAGGACTATGGGGGCTAATAGATAGATGGCGTACCCGAGGGGACGAGCGTATTGTACGCCGTTACGACCACTTCGTAGTCTTGACTGAGGAAGACAAAACTCTATGGGGGGATGTCCCTGGTATCAGTGTGATACCCAATCCAAAGCCTTTTGAGACGGACGAGATCTCGACTACTGAGCATAAGCAAGTACTCGCAGCGGGGCGTTATTGTCATCAGAAGAACTTCGAAGAGCTCCTCTACATATGGCAAGGTGTTGCACCTCAATGTCCCGACTGGAAGCTTGCTATCTATGGCAACGGTGAGGATCGCCCCAAGCTAGAGGCTTTGGCTCGGGAGCTTCGCCTCGGTGATAGCCTTGTACTGGCTCAGCCTAGCCAAAAGATGCGTGAGGTTTACCTCGAGAGCAGCGTCTATGCTATGACCTCGCGCTACGAAGGATTGCCGATGGTACTGATCGAGGCGCAGACGATGGGCTTGCCGATTGTGTCTTATGCCTGCAAGTGCGGTCCCCGAGACATCATCCACGAGGGGCGGGATGGTTTTGTCCTCGAGGAAGGTGATAGAGAAGGTTTCGCTACGGCCCTAAGCCGCCTGATGGACGATGCCGAGCTACGCCAGCAGATGGGGCGTGCGGCCCGAGAGGCTTCGGCTCGCTATGACCTTGAACGCATCATGCAGGAGTGGCTGAGTCTTTTTAACTAATGACCTATTTCACATATGTCTTCTGCCAAGCAGCCGATCTCTAGTCTTTTTGTTCTCAAGGCCCTATGTGCCTTTATGGTCGTAGGTATACACACTTCACCTGGTGGGATTGTTCACGATGCCATACGCCCGCTATTTGATATGGCTGTGCCTTTCTTCTTTGTCGTGAGTGGCTACTTTGGGCTTGCTGGGGATGAGTCCACTACGAGCAAGCGCCTACTGAAAACGCTCCAGAAGCTCGTCCCGATTATCGCTGTTACCTTCCTAGTCTACTATGCTTGGGGACATGTGACTTCGGGGCGTGCATACTCTCTAGAGGTCCTCAAGTATTACATCTATCATTTGGGGGTAGGGTATCCACCTGCTGGTCTGCACCTGTGGTATCTGTCTGCTCTCGGAGGGGCTTTACTACTGCTGTACCTCTCCTCGCTATTGCCACGTGGCCTGAGGCTAGTAACGGCTATAGGTGTGGTGCTATGGGGGATAGACCTATTCTTGGGCCCAGACTTTCGCTTAGGCCAATTCTGGGGTGAAGTCTTATTACGCACGGTGTTATTGGATGCTCTGCCTGCGCTATCTCTGGGTTATTTCCTGCGCCGCTACGAGAGTAAGCTTCTCGCGAGGCTACCTCTGTGGGCTATAGTGTTAGTATTTGTCTTGGGCGCCTGCGCTGTCTTTATCTTCCCCAAAACAGCTCTATCGACTCTTGGGGTTACTTGCCTTGTCTTGAGTTCTTTCGTGGCAGGGCTTCGTTATGCAGACGTAGGTCGTGGTTCTTGGCTAGAGGCTATTGGGGCTAAGTATAGCCAGGGGATATATTACTGGCATATGCTGATCGTCTATAGTATAGCTCATCCCGAGCATAGGGTACCGAGCTGGAGCAACGAGGCTTTGCTACTTCTCTGTATCGTTCTCTCTGTCTTTGGGGCTTGGCTTGTCGAATGGCTACAGCAGCGTTTATTGGGGCGTAGCTACCTTTAGTTCGCAGTCTAGGCCACACCTCTGACCTTTGGTATTTGCTTTTTCCCTCCGCTGCAAACGATCGTTTGCAGCGGAGGGGATTACTTTTGTCCCTGTTGCCGAGAGCTTCTTGCTAGTCTTGAATTCAGTGATTCCCAGCTCGGAGCTGTTTGCACGAAACTTCTAAATATGTGTATTAAGTATTTCTGAATGCTCTATAATTTCCGTGTTCTACGACAGAGAAAAAGTCCTTGCGTTGTGAATAATTAACTCTTTGTTTGCCTTTTTGTATGCCTGAGAGCTATTTTGTGAATCCCTGTTTTTTATTGTAACTATCTGATATTTATATGCTTTTGTTTTATGTATAGGCCGTATCTATGCCCTTATGTCTTCCGTATACTGGAGCCTGTAATAATGTAAGTGTGAAAAAGGATAAATTTGCAGGTGCATAGGATATAGAGTGCTTCTGGCTCTAATATGATTCGGAGAGAGATAAGGATAATAACTTTAAAGTATACAGACAAGGAATGAAGCAAGAATTAAAATCTTACGAAAAACCAACCGTAGAGGTTTGGCGGCTACGGCAGGGCATAAGTGTCCTCAACTATCTCTCTACTGAGGGGGATGTAATCGACCTGGAACCCGGAGACGGTGATTTGGTTAATGACGAGTGGGATGTATTCGGTTAGTAATAAGAAAGATAAGATATGAAGATAATATATAGCTTAGCACTGACGCTGGCTGTCCTGATGGGGGCGGCTAGCTGCGGACAGGATGAAGCGCTCCAGACAGAACTCACTCAGACTGTCCCTGCTGCGCAGCCTCAGGGAGCGCGTATTGACCTAGCTGTAGACTCAGAGTTTGATCTCGCGGATCTGCCAGGTGACGAAGAGACGGCTCGTAGTCTGCAGTTGGGACAAGAAAACGGTATCCCACATATTAAACTTCCCCTAGGGGATAGCCAGCTGCGTGTTTTCCTACGTAAGATTGGGGGAACGGACGCTACGACGACCTCTGCCTATATCCCTGCTAAGGTTAGCTACGACGATGCTACCAAACGCTACCGTATCGTAGCCAAGGGGGCTGTACAGTTGCAGTCGGCTACAGACCGCTTCGACCAAGGTGAGTGGTATATCGCAGCTATATGGGATGGAGCGTCTCCTGCAGAGGCTACGACGGAGGCTCAGCGCCTGTCGCACAAGCTCCCTGCCCTACAGCCCATCAATGCCACAGGGATTACGATGGATAATCCGGTGAACGTTCAGGTACCAGTGGTTACCAAGTGGACGCGTATAGATAACAGCCTAAGTGGAGGCACGACACTCACGAAGCTCAACCTCGAGTTCAGACCTATGGGGGTGCTATTGGCGCTTAACCTTACCAACCAAACAGTATACCCTGTGAATGTAAGCTCTGTAACATCAGGAGTTAAGGGCTTCGCTCTCGATGGCGACCTAACAGTGCAGGGTGTGGATGACCAGAAGCTCCGAGATGGGGCGAGTTTGGCCCTAGTAAACTCAACCGATAAGGAAAAGTTTATTACTCCTAGTCCGATTACGATACAGCCTTTCCAGGACGTTGATGCGCCTGTGTATCTGTGGCTCTATCCCAAATCTGATGCAGCAGCTGGGCACGAAATCAGTTTTAGCTTTGCTAGTGATAAGCGTACGGCTATGTCTTCTGAACTAGATGCGAAGGACCAATTTGGAGCTAACTTCAGAAATACCTTCCAAGACTTCTACACGATAGACTTTACCTTTGGTACAGTCCCCCAAAACGGTACTTACTTTGTCAGAGACTATGGCCTACGCTCTCAGCTGACGATAACGGAGTACTTCTTGAATCCTTACAACAATAAGTCCTACGGTTACGTAGAAATCTATAACCCCAACACCCTACCAGTAGTCCTAGAGAATTATGGCCTTATCCGTATTATGGACGAGCCAGATGCAACGAATAATCTCCAGGGACATTACTATCCACAGAAGACGAGCATTCAGGATACTTCTGGCCAGACGCATAGGACCTCAGTCCTCTCACTCGGGATGAAGCCTGGTGCCTCGCCTTGGAGTCCTAATAGCTTGGGTATTAATAGCGATAATGACGTAGCTGCAGGCGCTGCACCAGCACCTATGAGCGTAAGCTATCCAGCTCAGGAGCAAGTGCGTATGATTAAGTCTCGCCCTACCTACAAGGACGGCAAATACACCCTAGAGGGAGGTCAGACGATGCTCGTACTATTCTCAGGACATATGGCTGATGGCAGCACCCTACAGAACCCTGTGCCAGGCGACAAGAATGCACGGGCTCTGCCTGAGTATATCAACCAAGCCTTCGAGAAGGGTTACTGTCAGTACGTTGTAGCACTCAACAATCCAACGAGTGATGCTGGTAACTACCTGTCTACAACGAATAGCCCTGATGCCGGTGTTATGAATGTCGGGATATATGATGCCTTGGCCCTTGTGCAGAAGCACCAAGGTAACCAGCAGCGTCGCCGAGGTGTAGATGCCACTAGCCTCACTAGCCTTATGTATCTAGGTAATGGGGACTGGGCATTCTACCGCAACAATGTGGCTACTGGGACTATACACTTCCGTGGACGCTCGGCTGGTCAGAAGACTTCCGACTCGCACTTCCATAGCTACGAACAATACTATCAGGCTAGACTTGCGACTGGCACTAACTCTGGCTTCCGTGAGTACTTAGGTGCCACAGCTCCCGTAGACCCAGTAACAGGCCAGGTAACAATGCCATTGCCAAGCAAGGTGGTTTCTCCAGGTGTGCGTCGCTATGTAGGTAACACCAAGGCTGCATGGGATGCACTGCCACAGTTCGATTTACGTACGCATCCTTACTAGTGTGCACTAGTAACATAAACACAGCCCGCCCCAGAGTCCCTTGTGGACTCTGGGGCGGGAGCGTTTATAGGTCTATGGTGAGGTTATGAGCTAGAAGAATAGAGCGCCGGATTCCTTGAGCTTGGGGTCTGCCGTTGATATGATGTAGAGGTCTGAGATGATCTCGTCCTCGGTGGCGTTGAAGGCTTTCATCAAGCGACGAACGTAATCTTGGCTAAAGTCTCGTAGCTCATCAAATTTAGGCTTACGCCCTAATGCACTGACGTTGCGAACCGTCTTTTTGCCCCCGCGAGGGTCATTGATTTCTACGGGGTTGATATATAGACCATCTTCCTGAGAGCCGAATATAATCGTAGGCACTGAGAGGTTAACGTCCCAAAGGTCGCTTTGTCTCTGAGCATCGCTAGGCTCATCGAAGGGCGAGGGCTTGCCGTTTTCGTTGCGGCTCGTCTTGCTCGTAGCTGCGTGCAGGAGCTCGATGCCGAGGTTGAAGTCTGCGTAGATACACTTATCTAGATTATTGCGGGCATACGTGTCATAGATGGGGTTGTTGAAGCCAAACCAGCCCTTGAAGCCCATTGGGTTGTCGAAGCCTAGGAACTTGACATCAGTATTGGTACCTGTGATGCTTGCCTTGTAGCTCTTGTCGATAGGATCCGTATCGCTATAGAAGTAGTAGAAGGGTTTCCACTCTTCGCGTGGGAGTTGCTCGCCGTTTAGCTCCTCGCCCTTAGACGTGAAGCGAGTGGCTACGATCTTGTCGTATGGAGGCTTGAGTGCTACTACATCCGGGGAGTTCCACGTTATATTGGTGTACCAGGCTTTTATATCGCTGGGGATAAAGAAGTGCTGGTGGATATTCTCCTGCCCCTTGGTCGTAAACTCCGTGGTGATATCCTTGTTGTTGGCATCGAAGTAGCGGATAACAAGGCCATATACGAGTGCATACTTGCTGATGCGCCGTTCGGGATAATCTTTATCCTTATTCATATATACTCCGTACTGAACGCGGAATTTATCCACTGTTCCTGGCTCATTACTGGCACGCCAAGCGTATATAGCACGTCCGTTCTCATCTTTCTCGCCAGTGGGGGTATAGCGCATGATGACTGTTTGCACACGGTTAAGATGCTTTAGTCCCTTGATGTCAGGGTTTTGGTGGAAGCCCATGATGCCGTGTAGGTGTCCACTGTAGAGCGTTAGGACGGCTTTGACGGGGTCGCCGTGGGCCTTGCTCTTGCGCTCGTCGACAGACGCTTGGGGTTTGACGCCCTTGCTGAGGTCGTCTTTGCTACAGGAGCCGAAGGTCGCCAGACAGGCCACTCCGAGCATGACCCAGGCACGACGACCTAGGCGCGAAAATGTTTGGTTCATAAAGGTTTTGTTTTTGGTTTATTGGTTGATATGTTTGATTTCTGATCTTAGGAGCCGAGAGGTCGCTATAGGAAGTAAGATAGACGCACCCTAATGTCCCGACCAAGGTCGTGAAAGTAGTAGCGGAAGCGGTTGGTGTAGTCTTTGTAGAGGCGATTCGTGAGGTTGCTCCCCGACAGCTCTAGCTCTAGGCGTTGGCCACGGCTTAGGCGATGCCCGAGCTTGAGGCTAGCATCCCATAGATGATAGCCCTCGGGCGTGAAGTCCACGAGGTCTGTCGAGGGGCTGAAGAGCCTCTGCTTGGCCACGAGCAGATGCTCTAGGCGTGCCGATAGTTGCCAGTGTGGGCCGAGGTCTTGCTCGTAGCCGAGCCATTGTCTGAGCCTTAGTGGCGCCAAGCCTGGGGGGTATAGCCCGCTGTCGGTACGTGCCCATATATAGCCACTCTGCAGGCCGTAGCTGAGCGGACCACCGAGGATACGCCACTCTAGCTTGGCATCGGCACCAGCGAACTTGGCGTGCTCTTGTCTGAATAGGAATAGGGGATAGTAGCCCGAAATCATTCGCCTAGTCTGGCCCGCATAGGCATAATATATATAGTTCTGTACCCGCTGTGCGAAGCCCTCTAGGCTCCACTCGAGGTCGCCCGTCTTGCCCTCTAGGGCTGCCACCCACTTGATACCCGTCTCGGGGCGTAGCCATGGGTTGCCCGAGGCATATACGCCCGAGGCCTTGTCGATACCATTGCTGTGCATCTCGAATACGTGTGGCGCACGCTGTGTCAGTCCTAGACTGCTGACAAACTTAATATCCGGATTCAGATAGTAGCTGGCTGCTAGCTGTCCGCCCCAGAGGTTGTAGGTATCGGCCGAGGAGTAGTGCTGGCCGTTGTAGTCGTGCCCATCGGCCTGTACGAAGCGGAACTCGTAGCGCCCGCCCCACTCTAGGGCTAGACGTCCTAGCTGAGCCTTCTGCCACATATAGCCGCCCCACTGTAGCTCGGCATAGTTGGGGATTAGTGGTGGTACGCCTGTGCCCTGCATGCTGGCATTCTGCCCATAGTGTCCGACAAGCCCGACCTCGGTCTGTAGCCCTAGTAAGTGCTCGTGGCGATAGCTCAGCTCGGCATCGGTAGAGCTCAGGTGCATGCTGTACTCGGGGACGTGCGAGAAGTTATTGCGGCGATGATGATATTCCTCGCGATGGTCTTTCTGATAGCCGAGGTTGAGCCTAAGGCGTTGCTCTTCGTTGAGGCGATAGCTGCTATTGAGTCCGATCTGATGGTGTTTGACCTGGGAGAAGGGTAAGCCTATACTGCGTCTAAACTTGTCAACTTCGCCAGCGCCGAGGACAGGTCGCCCGATGGCTAGTCTACGGCGGAAGAGCTCCTCGCTACCGATCTGCCACTGAGACATCGTCCCCTGCTTCGTCTGGTAGAGGCCGTAGCTCAGCTCACTCTGTAGGCGTTTGCCCCGATAGCCGAGCTGGGTGCCGAGGCTCCACTTGCGCTCTCCTGTATTCTGTAGATAG
>JAXFXP010000122.1:0-3911 GCA_034091595.1 Porphyromonas sp. | reverse complement strand
TTGTACCCTACTGCTACCTGAATAATCGGTGCATAGCGGAGCTCGCATAACGCCTCGAAGCGCCTATCCTGTAGCTCTGAGCTTAGTTCATCTAGCTCTACGGTGCCTATGGTGGATACAACCTTACGGGCATAGATACACTGTGGGTTACCACCTTGTAGGTAGCTAAGCTGCCAGAGCTTCTGTTCCGCTAGGTAGTTTATTCTTAGTTGTTTGACGTCCAGCTCTAGGAGCTGTCGTTTGGTTAAATCTTGGGCGATAGCCTCCGTAAGTGTGGACAGCCCCTCGTGCACCGAAAATACGTCCTTGCTGGCCCGCTTGTCTCGTTTGCTTTTGACCTGCTTGCTGAGGGCTACTGCCCCTCGGATAAAGCTTCCATGCTTAGCCTCTAGAGCATATAGCTTGGGTAGGGCATGGCGAGTAATGAGTTGCTCGGGATCGCCAGCATAGATACCACCTACAAAAGGGTCTACTGCATAGGTTAGGTAACTATCCCCGAGTCTGCGACGTACGAGGCTAGCAATGCTTTCGTTGGCATCGGTGCCAGGTTTTATCCATGGCTCACGCAGTATCCCCAGCTTATCCTTCCAGCTGAATAGTGTGGTCTTTAGAGCAGACATCATCCCAGAGGGGAGGGGGCGAAATTTACCAGCTTTGAGGATAAAACGCCGCTTCGCCTCTGGGCGTGCTATCTGCAGTAGCCCAGGATAGTCATCGAATAACTCGGCTACCTCGGGGTTACTGATAATACCTGTGTTGGGGCCGCTCTCTATAACGAAACCATTACGCCTGAGGGTGTGGATCTGTCCGCCTACACGACTTTTGGCTTCCAAAACTCTGATAGAGCTAGTATGCTGCACCAAATGATGAGCAGTGCTGAGCCCTGTGAGCCCAGCACCGATTATTGCGCAGTCTAAAATTGGGTTATTCACTGTATTACTAGATGAGTTCTACATTTTGGGCATAATAGCTAATCATACCCTTGGCATTGCGTACCTGCTGTACGGTGTGTCTAATCTGTGTACCCTCTACGATATCTTCCATATAATAACCAGCAGCCTCTATTACGCCTGATAGGAGCGTGATGCTAGTACGACCGCCCTCTAGCTTTATCTCATCATTTTTGAGGTGGATAAGGTCTTGAGTACCGTAGCCATTCTCCTGGATATAACTTACCCTAGAGACGTAGTACTTGGTGCTACTCAGCTCTTCTGCGAAGTAGCCTATACCCTCTAGGAAATCGAAGGTGGCTACTATGAACTTCTCCAGCTCTTTGCTGGTAATCCGCCCCGTATGTATGGCGTTGTTACGAGGGATTAGTATGTTACTTACAAGCTTGTTGGTACTTATCTGAGGCGTTAAACCCGCAACGCGTTTGTGCATAGCGATGAAGTCATCTCCACCTGCCTCAATGGGCTTGACGTTGTATAGGTGCTCGATGGCCTGGAAGACACCTGTCGCAATAAGACTATTATCATTCTCGCTTAGTTCGTCCATTGTGCCGCTGATGATGGTAGAGCCAATCAACTCGCGCATATGGCCATAGGCGGTATTGAGGATGTTGAGTACCTCGCTCATCCGTGGGAATATGTGCTCGTAGCCGACCATTGTCCCCCAGCTATCACGTTCTTCCCACCACAGTTTATCGTGCTTCCTGTAGGCTTCCTCTAGGCTCTGTATAGCTGGTAGAAACTCTTGATAGCAGAAGGTTATTGTTTCGTTGAAGCACAGGGTGTGTATCGCTTGTACGAGTGCAGCATAGTTGCTTACCGTATACTCGTTATCGTGTCTATCATTCAGGCCTTGTTTGGTCCAGCTAGCGGTAGCTCCCCACGATAGGAGCTCGCGATAGTTAACCATTTTCTCTGCTGTGGTGGCTACGAGGATAGGACAAGCTAGCTGTTCACTCAGTTCGCTGAGTACCTGCATTCCCGAGGCGTTCTCCAGAGTACTTGCTAGTCCATACTCTCCCTGCAGCCTAAGGTCTAGGATAAGGAGGTCTGCTTCTACCTCCTTGACTTTGGCTTGTATCTGCTGTGCCAGCTGCTTGTAGTCTAGCTCGCTGTCGGGCACAATAACGTGGAAGTCGCTACTCTCCTCCCTGTTGTATACGATACGCTGCAATATCTGAGCCCAGCCCTCGTAGGCTAGATCATCAACAAACACAATGCGTGGTTTCTTGCTGTTTAGGCGCTTGCGCATCTCCGCAAAGGTATTATCGCTGCTGCGGTTGAGCTCCTTGCTCAGGCGCATATTCATAGAGTACTTACGGGCAGAGATACTATTCTTCTCCACCTTGATAGCTTGGCACTTGGCGAGAATAGCACTAGAGCGTTCGACACTTTTCTCTAGAGCAGCTAGTGTTTGTTGTGTAGCCTCCAGCACGGATGGATTGATGTCGCGTAGGGTACTCCACTGCTCTAGGGACGCTCTTAGAGTTTCTATGGCAAGCGTTTCTGCTTGATGTTGTTTGCTTACCTCTGCCTCTTGTTTGAGGAGTTCTCCATAGAGGACTAGCTTTTCATTGAGGGACTTATTGATGTCTTCGTAGGGGCTACCGTGCAGGTATCGTGCTAAGAGTCCCGAGTAGGTATTCATCAGTCTATAAGCGTTGCCGAAGCTACGCTCTATTGCCTCTGTCTTCTGGCTCGTAATGTTTTCCACAGCACGCTGTACTTCCCACAGCTTCCAGACTCCCCAGCTGTTGGCGAAGACATTATTGTCCTCTATATCCCTAATCTCAGCAACAAAATAGGCTGTCATATCTCGTGGAGCCAACTGACGGTGTAAGCGTTCGTACTCAATAATGGGCAGTGGCTCTCCGAGGTATACGAATGTAGCTCCCGCAGCGGCTATGATGCTATTTCGTGGGTCTTCGGCTAACCACTCCTCGCGTTTGCGCCGTGAATATAGGATACAGTGTTGTAAATAGGATTTTAGACGTAACAACTTCAGCACTCTAAGGCCCGCGTTTCGATAACTCTCCTCGGTAGCTTCTTCGGGTTCTTCCTCTATAGCCTCACTAAGGTCGGGCAAAAAGTTAAAGTCTGAGCTTTGCTCCTTGTCGTCATCTAAGTCAATAATAAATAAATGGGCGTTGGGAAAGCGCTCCTGAATTTGTAAAACAACCTCTTCGGGGTTGCCGGAGAGGAGAGGTAACTGATGCTCAGGAAGCAATGGACAGACCACTCGGGTCTGACTGTAGTGTACTAAAACCATAATGAATAGTTATAAGGTAAAATTAAAAGAAATTGAGCCAGCGACTACAACGATAGCAAACAAGCTCCTGACAAAGGTACGAAACGCCTAGGGGTTTTGCAAGGTTGTCTCTAGGCAAGCCTTGTAAAAGCAGACTGCGACAGAGAAGTAGAGGTATTTTGTAGTATCTTTGTGCTACAGAATAACTAGATAAGAGTCGAGTAATGATATATAGATTGCTACTACTCTCAGAGGAAAACGACTTTTTCCGCAGAGAGCTAAAGATTGATGCCGAGGCAAGCTTCCTAGAGCTAAATAACTTTATTCTAGAGAGCCTGCGCTACGATACCCACGAGCTAACCTCATTCTACGTATGTGGTGCTGGCTGGGAGGTCGAGCAGGAAATAACGCTTATGGATATGGGTACTAGTGACAGCTCTACCGATGTCTATCTAATGGCCGACACGCGTCTAGAGGAGTTTGTAGAGGAGAAAGGCAAGCGCCTACTATTTGTCTATGACCTGCTGAATGAGCGTAGCTTTACGGTAGAGCTTATGGAGCTACTGCCTGGCTCACTGGCTAAGCCCGAGATGTGTCTGAGCGAAGGGAAAGCTCCTAAACAAATAGCCGAGCTGGATCTAGGCCCTAGCGCTGCTGCGGGGGCTCTTGCTGCTGGTGATCTCGGATTTGGAGAAGACCTCTATGGAGAGGAC
>JAXFXP010000121.1:0-2727 GCA_034091595.1 Porphyromonas sp. | reverse complement strand
CCTAAACGTCTTGAGGAAGCTGGCCTTGGGGATCGTTAAGGCTCAGAAAGACAAGCACTCTGTGAAGAAGAGAATGTTTAAGGCGGCGATGAATCCAGAATACCTCAGAAAGCTTCTCAGAATTTGATGCGGTTGCCCTGTCGTAGCATCATTACAGTCAGAGTCCTAGATTATTCGCATGCATTTATATAACTTTGTGGTACACCCTAAAATAACAGCATCATGATAATACGTCATTTATTGCTCGTCTCCGCCCTCGTGTTACTGATGGGTTGTGGGCTAACCAACACGCCCCAAGGGCCATCTATGCGTGAGCGTGCCATGCGGATACAGATGGGGCTTACTGAGCACCAAGTACTTGACATTATGGGCGAAGAACCCTATACGCGCACCTTCGAATATAACCGGAGCGTGTGGTCCTATCGACAGCACTACAGTGGTTATCTGTGGCAGATAGACTTCGTGGACGGGCGTGTCGTCGCCCTAAGAAACAACATCTCGGAGCGTCTCGAGAAAAAGCACGACTTAGAGGACTTAGCCCGCCTACAACAGTCGCAACACAAGCCCATAGTAGTAGAGATAAACCCACAGCATGCAGCACCGAGCCCCCAGCCTACTCAGGCGCCCCAGCATGGAGGTTATATACAGGGGACGTCACCCGAGAGCTTCGACAAGCTCGTACAACGTATCAAAAGAGCCTTCCACCACGAGCAGATGGGACTCGTCGAGCAGGCAGCCGCCATCTACAGCTTCACGCCCCAGCAAGTGGCCCAGTTAATGCAAATCTTTGACTTTAGAAACGAGCGAAATCAGGCCCTGCGCAAGCTCATCCCTGCCCTCGCCTATCTGCACGACCTAGAGCCGATATACAAACTCTACGACTTCGAAAGCGAGCGCCGAGAGCTCGACCAGCTCATCCGTGCCGAGGGCGAGCGCAGACGTGGCTTACGTAGGCCCTAACAAAACAAATGTTACCCGTCCTATATCTCGAAGGGCAACATCGCATTTATCAGTCTGAAGGCCTGGCAGTGTGCCAGGTCTTCGCTATTTAGAGGGACCTCTCTAATCCGACCGCTATCGAGTAGCGACTGACGCATCACCCCTCGGAGGAGCGGAGTATCGGGCGTTAGCCAATGGCCCTCAGCATCCTGTAGCACAATATTGCTGTAACGTGTATCCGTGAGCCTACCCTCATAGGTGAAGATAAGCTCCGCTGTCGGGTCTGCATCGAGCTGAGCCTGAACCTCGGACGGCACAGCCAGCCCTGAGCGGTCCGCCCACTTGTGGCGATAGGCCCCAAGGCTATCAATCGGGCACGGGATTAGGCAGCGCACCTCCCGCGGCTTATAGGGCACACAGCTGGGCACATAGACTGCCGAGGCATCGTACTCGAAGCGTAGCTTGTATACACCCTCTAGCCCCTGCGTACAGTCCGCCACAATCGATTCCACCAGCTCGGATAAGACGAAGGGGGGACGCTGCCCCCCCTCTGCCAATGTCCTAACTATACGTTGCTCGTGATAAGGGAGCAACTGCGGAACACCATCGACCAGCCTGATAGTCTCGATAAAGCGTCGCTCTCTGGTCATCTCGTTATTTATCAGTCATCACACGGAGAATCTTAAGGTCCGTCTCTGCCATCCCTTCTGTACCGATCAAAGCCAGGTTAACGATACAACTATCCACATCTCCTGCTACTATGCCCTCTAGCTCCGTACAGCTCTCGTGCTCTAGGGCCAGTAGTGCCGATATCATCGCCGAGCTAATGCCTGTAGAGGCCTTGAGGCTACAGCTAGGCTTCGCCCCATCGCAAATCATCCCCGTTACATTGCCGACCATATTTTTGATAGCATAGCCAGATTGCTCCCGTGTCCCACCGAGCAAGTAAACAAGGGCTGCCGAGGAGCCAATACCCGACACGACCATACCGCAGAGACAGCTAAGGCGCCCTAGCAATTGCTTGATATACACTACCATCAAACCACTCATCATCAGAGCTCGGGTAGTAGCCTCGTAGCTCGCGCCCTGACTCTCGGCAAAGGTCAAGACCGGCAATGTAGCCGTAATGCCCTGATTGCCACTACCAGAGTTGCTCATCACCGTCAGTGGTGCGCCATCCATACGGGCATCGCAGGCACCACTGGTGTACATCAGCATACGTGCCATAGGGCTATCCCCTATGAAACGTTTGCCAGCCTCGCTCTGTATCATACGCCCTACACCGTGCCCATACTTATGCTGCAGGGAATGTTCCCCCACACGTTTATTCTGCTGGGCTGCCTCGTAGATGAAGTGCAGGTCCTCTAGCGGAGCTGTAGTAGCATACTCATAGACCAGATCGAAGCTCAGGCGTATATCTTCCTCAGCCACTAGGTGCTGCCCTATCGTTTCGCTACAGCCCTCTATCGGAGCTGCTAGAGTAGCTAGTTTATCTTCGCCATCAAGGGACAGACGACCAAGACCTGTATGTGTACGTTCTATCACAGCACGTGCCAGATGGCCAGCCTGCGTATGCAGTAAGACCTCTACATAGAGCTTATCTATACCCTCTCCACTGACGTGGCGTATGTCTATGATATTGCGTTCGACTAAGCTTTTGGCTGTAGCAAGCGTAGCCTCGCCGAAGCCATCTAAGATCTCCAGCTGCCGTTGCGGAAGGCGTAGTACAGCCCCCAGAGCAATAGCAATAGGTAAGCCTATCATACCTGTACCAGGGATCCCCCCCCC
>JAXFXP010000120.1:0-18467 GCA_034091595.1 Porphyromonas sp. | reverse complement strand
CCTAAACGTCTTGAGGAAGCTGGCCTTGGGGATCGTTAAGGCTCAGAAAGACAAGCACTCTGTGAAGAAGAGAATGTTTAAGGCGGCGATGAATCCAGAATACCTCAGAAAGCTTCTCAGAATTTGATGCGGTTGCCCTGTGTATACACTCCTGCCTGCGTCTAGTCTGAGCCAAATACCCTAACTTTGGGGATACAAAAGGATTTACTAGTTTATGCGACACAACTATTCGCCTACAGAAATTATCAAAGCCGAGATAGCAGCACTAGAGGCTATCCCCGCCACTAACGACTACGCAGCTGCCGTAGCACTTATTAGAGAGCACGTACACAGCGAGCGTCGGGGCCGCCTTATTACCTCGGGTATGGGCAAGGCCGGGCAGATTGCTCTGAATATGGCCACGACTTTCAGCTCTACAGGGACCCCCGCTTATTTCCTACATCCGAGTGAAGCGCAGCATGGCGATCTCGGTATGGTCTGTGCTGAGGATATTCTCTTGCTTATCAGTAACTCGGGCAAGACTCGTGAGATTCTTGAGCTCGTGGACCTTAGCCGTGCCATGCATCCAGAGATACCCATTATCTTGATTACGGGTAAGGCAGACTGTGAGCTGGCCAGCCGTGTGGATGTCGTACTCTCTACGGGCGACCCTAGAGAGGTCTGCCCCCTAGGGCTGACGCCTACGACCAGCACGACGGTGATGACTGTGCTAGGAGATATCCTCGTGGTGCAGACCATGGAGGCTATTGGCTTTGGCCCTGAGGACTATGCCTATCGCCATCATGGAGGCTATCTAGGGCATAAGAGCAGAGCCCTATGCGAGGATAAGTAAAAGCCCCTGAGCAAATATGACGAGCGGGCGTAGCGACACTTGATGGTGTTTGCTACGCCCGCTCGCCGTATATTCTCCGCAGGAGATCTTAGCCCTAGGCTACTCCTACCCTCAGCTTCTAAGGCTTGCGGAGTACTGATTGTATCTCGTGCAGCTTGTTTAAGGCCTCCAGAGGAGTGAGGTTATTAACATCCGTCCGAAGGATCAGCTCACGTATCTGGCTTAGCACAGGGTCCTCGAGCTGGAAGAAGCTCATCTGTACGCCATCTACTATCTGCTCGTCTCTCAGCTCTGCTCCGGCAGGGGCAGGGGCTAGCTGTTCTCCTTCTAGCTGATGCAGTATTTCGCTAGCACGCTCGACGATAGAGCTAGGCATGCCGCCTAACTTCGCTACTTGTATCCCGAAGCTATGCTCACTACCGCCAGGTATTAGTTTACGTAAGAAAAGCATCTTACCCTCTACCTCACGTGCTGATACGTTGTAGTTGTGTACCCGTTCTAGCTGCTGCTCCAGCTCATTGAGCTCGTGATAATGTGTGGCGAACAGTGTCTTGGCTCGCCCTCCACTGTGGTTGTGGAGATACTCCACAATACTCCAGGCTATGGAGATACCATCGTAAGTGCTGGTCCCTCTACCGAGCTCGTCGAAGAGGATGAGTGAGCGGTCTGTGAGGTTATTGAGGATGCTCGAGGCCTCCTGCATCTCCACCATAAAGGTCGATTCGCCACGACTGATATTGTCCGAGGCTCCTACACGCGTAAAGATGGCATCTATAATACCTATAGAGGCACTATCAGCAGGGACGAAAGCCCCTATCTGGGCCATCAGAGCAATGAGCGCAGTCTGACGTAGTAGGGCACTTTTACCGCTCATATTAGGCCCCGTAATGATGATAATTTGCTGGCGCTCGTTGTCTAGGTATACGTCATTGGGGACGTAGTGTTCGTCGAGGCCTAGCTGGCGCTCGATGACGGGGTGACGACCTGCACTGATATTTAGACTGTGGCCCTCGTGGAGCTCAGGTAGGACGTAGTCGTAGCGACTAGCGCCCTCGGCAAAGGCTGTCAGACAGTCGAGACTAGCAAGCACCTGACTATTGTGCTGTATAGGCTGTATATAGCGGGATAGCTCCTGAACAAGGGCAGTGTATAGCTCCTGCTCTATGATGGCGATGCGCTCCTCGGCACCGAGAATCTTATCCTCATAGCGTTTGAGCTCCTCCGTGATATAGCGTTCGGCATTGACGAGTGTCTGCTTGCGCACCCAATCACTTGGTACCTTGTCTCGGTGCGTATTGCGCACCTCGATATAGTAGCCAAAGACGTTGTTGAAGGCTATCTTGATACTCGGGATACCCGTGCGCTCACTTTCGCGTTGTTGTAGCTCCTCTAGGTACTCCTTGCCTCCGGTAGAGAGGCGTCGTAGCTCGTCCAGCTCGGCACGTACCCCCTCGGCTATGACAGGGCCTTTGCCGAGAGCAATAGGGGCGTTGGGCATTAGGGTTTGTTCGATGAGCTCACAGGCTGCGCTACAGTCTTGTATTTGCTCGGCAAGAGCCTCGAGGGCGCTTACCTCACTCCCCGAGAGCAGGCTCTGTATCTGCGCTGTTAGCAGTAGCGACTCACGTAGCTGATTGACCTCTCTAGGGGAGATGCGCCCTACGGCAGTCTTGGCTGCTAGGCGCTCTAGGTCGCCAATCTGGGTGAGGCGAATGCTTAGGTCATTTCTTAGCTCTCCGTCTTGGTGCAGGGCCTTGGCTATATGCTGGCGCTGCTGTATAGCCTTTAGCTCGATGAGCGGGAAAACGAGCCAGCGGCGGAGCATACGTCCGCCCATAGCCGTACGGGTGAAGTCTATTACATCTAGTAGGCTACGTCCCTCTGCCCCATTCATAGACTGCAGTATCTCTAGGCTACGTAGGGTGAAAGCATCCAGGCGCATATAGCCGAGGCGGTCGATACAGCGCAGGCGTGTAACGTGTCCTAGGCGATGGTGGCTGGTAAGCTCCATATAGTTGAGGATTGCCCCAGCAGCTGATATCCCCAGCGTTAGATGCTCGGCCCCAAAGCCTTTGAGGCTCTGTACCCCGAAGTGCTTGAGCAGTTTGGCACGATTAGGCTCTAGGGCAAAGCTCCAGTCCTCTAGGTCGAAAACGAAGCCCCGATAGCTAATGCGACGGCTGAGCTCCCCCTTTTGGCTTTGCTCGACGAGTAGTTCCTTGGGCTGGTAGCTCTCTATGAGCTTATCGACGTGGCTCAGGGCTCCCTCGCTACATAGAAACTCTCCCGTAGATATATCTAGTAGGCTGAGTCCGGCACGATCGCCCTCTAGGTAGAGGGCTGCTAGGTAGTTGTTCTCCTTGTTGCTGAGTACATTGTCCCCGAGTACAACACCTGGGGTAACGAGCTCTGTGATGCCTCGCTTGACGAGCTTTTTGGTTTGCTTAGGGTCTTCTAGCTGATCACAGATGGCCACACGGCGCCCAGCACGTACTAGCTTGGGGAGATAGTTATCTAGGGCGTGGTGGGGGAAGCCCGCCAGCTCTACGAACTGGGCGGAGCCGTTGGCACGGCGCGTCAGGGTGATGCCCAGAATCTCGGCTGTAGCAACGGCATCCTCTGCAAAGGTTTCGTAGAAGTCGCCTACGCGGAAGAGGAGTATAGCATCGGGATGTTTGTCTTTGATGCTATAGTACTGCTGCATCAGGGGGGTCTCTACGGCTCTCTTGCTCATGAATGTCTGTACTGCTGTGATTGTGGATGTATAGGTGGATTATAGGCCTAGTAGCTCACGGAAAAATTCGCCACGTGTCATCACGCCGTCCTTGACGAGTACGACCTCCACCTCGCCGTGGGCGCATAGCTCGCCCGTGCTGTGTATGATGTCTTGCTCAAAGATGAGCTTAGCTCCCCGCATATGGCACGATAGGCTGGAGGTAAAATGGTCGCCACTGCGTAGGCTTTTGCGGTAGCTAATGGTAACTTTGTAGACATATGCATCGAGACCTTGCTCGTGCATATCACCGAAGTTCACGCCCAAACTCTCCAGGAATTCGTGGCGTGTGTGCTCCATATAATGCTGGTAATTAGCATTATTGACCACCCCCTGGAGGTCGCACTCATAGTCGCGTACCTTCAGGGGGAGGCTGTACATATAATTCGTAGGATTACTCATTACTCCTCGTCCTCTTCCTTCATGTTGTGGAAGACGTTTTGTACATCCTCGTCTTCGTCGAGCTTATCGAGGAGCTTCTGCAGGGTCTCGCGCTGCTCTGGCGTAACCTCCTTGGTATCGTTGGGGATGCGGACGAACTCTACAGAGGTGATCTCGAAGCCATTTTCCTCTAGGTAACTCTGGATAGCGGAGTTCTGAGCAAAAGGTCCCGAGAGGACGATTTCGCCCTCCTCAGCCTCTATCTCGTCTACACCGAAGTCAATCAGTTCTAGCTCCAGGCTCTCGAGGTCTGTACCCTCCTTATTTACGACATGGAAGATACACTTGTGCTCGAAAAGGAACTCTAGGCTACCTGAGGTCCCGAGGCTACCACCAACCTTAGTGAAGTAGCTGCGTACGTTGGCCACGGTACGGGTGGTGTTGTCTGTAGCAGTCTCTACGAAGACAGCAATACCGAAGGGACCGTAACCCTCGTAATTCATCTCCTTATAGTCTGTGAAGTCCTTGCTGCTGGCCTTCTTGATAGCACGCTCCACGTTGTCTTTGGGCATGTTTTCCTTCTTGGCCGTTTGCATCAGTACACGTAGACGAGGATTCGTCTCGGGGTCTGGACCACTTGCCTTTACGGCCATGGTGATTTCCTTACCTAGTTTGGTGAAGACGCGAGCCATATTGCCCCAGCGCTTCATTTTGCGTGCTTTGCGATATTCGAATGCTCTTCCCATTGTATGGTATATGTAATAGTATCTGTTGTTTTATAGTCGTATAGAATCACAGAGGCTTAGCGCAGGCTAGCACCTAGCTGTGCCTCTAGGCTCTTCTGTATCTTGCCCATGATGGCTTCGATTTGTTTCTCGCTCATTGTCTGAGTCTCGTCTTGTAGGTAGAAGGCCACAGCATAGCTCTTTTTGCCTGCTGGGAGGTTTTTCCCTTCGTAGACATCGAATAGCTCACATTTCTTTAGGAGCTTCTTCTCACACTTATAAGCGATGGTCTCTATCTCTACAAACTTAGTCGTATCATCGAGCAGTAGCGACAGGTCGCGGCGTACTACAGGATACTTAGGCAGCTCGCTGATAGTGATTTTGGCACGCTCAGCTAGTAGCTGTAGCGTAGCCCACTCTAGCTCGGCATAGTAGATGGGTAGGTCTATCTCCTGAGCCTTCAGTAGGGTAGGGGCTACCTGCCCGATACGGCCTACTAGACGACGTCCACCATCAGCTGCTATCTCGAGGGCTTTGCCAGCGAAGATGTCGCAGTCTACCTCTTGGTATTTCAGCAACCCTACATTGATGCCCAGGCGCTGTAGGATATGCTCTACATGCGCCTTGAGTTCGAAGGGCGAGGCTGCCTCATCGGCATGTGCCCACGAATTTTCTACACGTTGTCCTCCGATCCATAGACCCAGACGCTGTGCCTCGTGGTACTGTGCCATGCCTTCCTTGCTACTATCCTCCGTGCTGTGGCTGTAGCAGTTGCCCCACTCGAAGAAGTAGAAGCTACGTGCCTGACGGCGGAGGTTGCGGCTAATGCTACCGAGCCCCCCGAAAAGCAGGGTCTGGCGCATCACGCCTAGTTCGGCGCTAAGTGGATTGACAAGGCGTACGAGTTTAGACGCAGGGTAGGATGTTAGTCCCTCGTAGTAGGCCTCGGCAGAGAGGGAGTTGCAGAGTATCTCGTTGAAGCCAGCTCCTGCTAACTGCTCGCTGATCAGCAGTCTGCGCTGATACGAACGGTCGCTCTCTGTCTGTGTGGCTAGATTGGCACTGATATAGCCGCTCAGCTCAATATTGTTGTAGCCATAGATGCGTAGTACCTCCTCTACGATGTCCACCTCTCGGCATACATCGATGCGGTAGTATGGCACGCTAAGCGTCCACCTATCCCCTTCGGCAGCAAGGATATCGATTTCTAGGCTCGTGAGTATGCTACGGAGTGTCTCCTCTGGTATCTGCTTGCCGATAAGGCTAGCCATACGCTGGAGGCTGAGCTCTACCTGGTGAGGAGTGCTCGCTACGGGGTAGTGGTCGTAAACGCCACCATCGATATAAGCCCCAGGGCATAGCTCTAGGATAAGTGCCGTGGCCCTAGCAAGCGCCCAGTGTGTACGCTCGGCATCAAGACCACGTTCGAAGCGGAATGAAGAGTCTGTATTGAGCTGATGACGTCGGGCACTCTTGCGAACGCTAGAGGCGTTGAAGTTGGCCGACTCCAGGAATATTGCCGATGTGCTGGCGGTAGTACTGCTATGCTCCCCGCCCATCACACCTGCTAGACAGAGCGGATTGCCAAGGATATCTCCGATTACGAGGTCCTGAGCGTCTAGTGTGTGCTCTACGTGGTCTAGGAGCGTCATCTGCCGCCCAGACTCAGCAAGGCCTACTACCAGAGTGCCACCGCCGATCTTATCTAGGTCGTAGGCGTGCAGAGGCTGCCCGAATTCGTGCAGTACATAGTTGGTAATATCTACAATGTTATTGATGGGCTTCTGGCCTATCGCCTCTAGTCGGAAGCGTAGCCATTCGGGGCTCTCTGTTACCTTAATCCCTCGTATTACAAGCCCCTCGAAGCGCTTGACGAGCTCGTGGCTAGCACGCACCTCTACTCCGATAGGGCAGGGGCCTGTGGGTAGGGTAGGCACCTCTGGCAATGTAGCCCGGATGGGGCTAATGTGCTGTGTGTGATAGGCGGCTAGGTCTCTAGCTACACCGTAGTGGCTGGTAGCGTCTACTCGGTTGGGTGTGATGTCTACCTCTAGCACCTTGTCGCTCTTGATGCCGTAGTATTCGGCAGCGGGCATACCGATGCGCACCTCGCTGAGAGGCAACAGGATGATACCGCTATTGTCGCTACCGATACCTATCTCTGTCTCACTGCAGAGCATACCATAGCTCTCTACGCCACGTATCTTGCCTTTCTTGATGGTAAAGCTTTCTTCTCCACTGCCAAGGACGGTACCGATGGTGGCTACGACTACAGCGTGTCCTACCCCAACGTTAGGTGCTCCGCAGACGATCTGTAGCGGCTCGTCCGTGCCGATGTTTACAGTGGTAACGTGTAGATGGTCGCTATTCTCGTGGTCTACGCAGCTTAGGACCTCTCCGATGACGAGGCCACGTAGTCCGCCTGGGATAGACTCTACCTCCTCGATACCTCCGGTCTCTAGTCCTATAGAGGTCAGTGCCTGTGCCATCTCCGTGGCACTTAGCTGTGTGGGCAGGTAGTCCCTAAGCCAGTCGTAAGATATGTTCATGGGTCTTTTTATACTATTGTTATTTAGGCACAAAAATACGCAATTATCGCCGACTAAACGATAGCCCTAGGCAACGTGTAGGGCAAGCGTACCAAGTTTTCGTCATATCTTCCAACGTGTTGATTGTCAGATAACGCCCTTGCCCCCATCTATCGTGAGCTTAGCTGTATGGTGGAGAGCCTTTTTGATAATCAGTGAGTTATATTCCGATGTGCTTGCTGATTGCTCGGGTGTAGACTCGTGCCAGTAGCTTCCGAGGTACAGATTTTATCCAGGAGACCTTAGGCTACGTTATTTCTGAGGTCGGCTCTGTTTCGGTTTTAGGCCGTTCGGGGTATAGATATTGGGAGGTCAATCTCTCGGGCTTATACTCCACAATAACTCGACGCTGCGAGACGCACTTGTGGACGCTTTCTTCGGGGGCCCTTAAGTCTCGCTCGGCATCCGCTCTTCACCCATGTATATTGGCCCCTCATAAATATCGACCAATGCTCAGAGCTCCTCTGCGGCGAGGGCTAGGCTTCGCCTCGTCTGATCAATATATGTCGTGCTTGGTCGGCGCGTAATGCGATAGCAGTGTTGCGTACCACGTAGGCCGTGGGGTTCCCCATAGGGCTAGCAAGGTCAATAGAAATATCACTGCCACGAACGAAGCCTAGGTCCATCAGTCGACGACGCATGGCCCCGAGGCAGGCCGGAGATAAGCCTACTATCGTGGCTTGCTCTCCAAGTCTTAGGCGCGTAAGGCGCTCTGTCTGCTGCGCCTTACGAACCTCCGGACTAGAGGGGAGTAGTTTCGTGAGGTTTAGGCTCTGTAGCGCAGCCAGAGGCAAGGTGCAGTCCTCTCCCTCTAGAGTGATGTTCAGCTCGTGATGTTGTGCAGATCGAATCTGTATGACACTACCCTGCGCCAATCCTATACGATGGAGGAGACGGAAGCAGTCAGCATCGTCATCCTCTACGTGTAAGACTCTATACCACTCACCGACTCGTGCCTCTGCGCTCGCCTCTGTGTTGGGGCGTGGGATTAGATTCCCAGCTGTGGGGATAGGGTCGCCGTGTGGATCCCACAGAGGGTTGCGGAGTAGCTTAGCTATGCGCTCCTGCTCCTCAGGACTAAGCTTATGCTCCATCTCTTCGGCACGCTGATGCCATTCCTCGGGGCTGTAGCCAGAGTGCTCAGCTAGGTACTTCTCGTAGATACGGTGGGCACGTACTAGGCGGAGTGCTCGCTCCTTGCCCTGCGGAGTTAGACGTAGAGGGGCAGTGGCTACGCAGCCCTCTAGGACGAGTTGTCCTAAGATCGCAGGTAGCTCTCGACGGGATATGCGAGCCTGCTGGCGGATATGCTCGATTAGCTCGTCCGAGGGGCAGACGAGGCCATAGTGGTACAGCGCCTTGAGGAAGTCCTCACGCTGCTCTAGGGCTCTGACATCCTGCCTGTGGCGCAGGCGGGATTGCAGGCGACGGATTAATCTACGCATATCTATAAAGTACAGTGTTTTATTTCCCCTGGAGGCTAATGAACGCTCTCGCCCTCTATCTGGTCGTCCTGAGGGACAGGGGAGGTCGAGAAGATTATGCTGGTAGCTCCGAGTGTGAAGACGTCCCCATCACTGAGGTTGTAATACTCCTTGGGACCGAGGATATTGCCTGCTACGAAGGTCCCCACACGGCTGTCGTGATCTGTGAGTGCCCATAGGGGGCGGCCCTGCTTCGTTAGGCTCACCTTGATGATACAATGGTGGCGGTCCATCGATGGGTCTCCGGTAATGATGGGGATATCCGTTTGGGTATCCTTATTACGTCGACCGATATGGTTTAGCCCTTTACGTAGGGGGAAATATTGCTTATAGCCGAAGACATTCTCTAGCACGATGATATGTCCCCAGTTGGCCTCTTGTTGTTTGCCCTCTTCGCTGGCCTCGGATTTGCTCCTGAGCCTAATGCGTAGCTGATGTGTACAGCTTGGGCAGACGATAGATTGGCGCTCCTCGCCACACTCTCTCAGTTCCCTAAGACGTGCGTCCGAGAGTACTATGGCCTCGTCACACTTAGGGCAAAATATCTTTTTCATCCTTGATCCATGTGTTACTTACTTGCTGATGCCTGTATGGCTGGGCTAAGCACCTGACTATAGCGCTGCTTGTCCCCCAGATATTCGTCGGCAGTCTGCACTACTTTGTCGCTGGTAATCTCTCTCTCGATAACGCCTCGGCGGTAGTAGTAGCGGGAGATGATAGCGGTATTGAGGTACTGCTCTACCGAGGGGCGTAGCGCCTCCAGATCTTTGCGTAGATTGGGCTCAAGGGCTACCTTTAGGCTGTCCATTAGGGCTGCCGAGCGCTTGAGGTGCCCCTCAAATTCGGCAAGCTCTCGCAGTTTGTCTAGCATCTTGAGGCTCTGGCGGTCGTAGTCGAACTTTTTGCTCTCTAGCATCTGAGCGAAATCCTTGTAGTCGGCATCGCTAATCCTAAATGCCTTGGGTGAAGCAATGCTTGTGTGGCGTTGCGTGTATGAGGTAACCCAGTCGAAGACATCGTTGTTGAAGCCAAGGTAATAAATCATCGTGGGTAGGCTATCACGCTTCGCTTCCACATCGGGCAGGATGCCTCCTGCATCGCGTACGGGCCGCCCCTTGCTGGTATAGAAGAGTGCACGCAGGCTGTCGGGTGTTTCCTGTACGCCACGGCCTTCACGTGCCTCGTGGTAGTCGAGACGCTGTATGCAGCGTCCGCTAGGGATGTAATACTTGGCGGTTGTGAGCTTGAGTGTCCCTTCGTGGGGTAGCTGCAGCGTAGACTGTACTAGCCCCTTGCCGAAGCTCTTCTGCCCGATGACTACAGCCCTATCAAGGTCCTGCAGGGCCCCTGCTACGATTTCGCTGGCCGAGGCGCTGCGTCCGTCGATGAGTACTACGAGAGGGATTGAGGCATCGATGGGCTTAGTCTTGGTGCGGAAGCTCTCGTTGAGCTTGGCGTCAGCGCGTCCCTTCGTACTGACAACGACAGTTCCCTCTGGTACAAACATGCTGAGGATCTTGACGGCCTCATCTAGTAGTCCACCACCGTTCTCGCGCAGATCTAGTACGAGCCCTTTGATCTGGTGTTTGTCGCGTAGCTCTAGGAAAGCTTTACGCACATCGCTGGCCGCACTGTTGGTGAAGCTTGTCAGTGCTATGTAGCCATTGCCTGCAGGGGTTGTGCCATAGTACGATACGGGGCTAACGACTATCTTACGACGTACGAAGTCGATGCGGCGGGGCTTAGCCTCACCCATACGCTGGACGAGGACCGATATCTTAGTCCCAGGGGCGCCTTTTAGCGCTGCACTTACAGCCTCACTCGTAGACTTGCGGTAGTCTTTGCCGTCTATCTCGAGAATAATGTCTCCAGCGCGTAGTCCTGCCTGGCTAGCAGGCATACCCTCCATGGGTTCACTTATGAGCACTGTACTGTCGGGTCGTTGGCTGATGATAGCCCCTATACCACCGTATTCGCCCGTAGTCATAAGCTTGAGCTTGTCGTTATCCTCCTTGCTGTAGTACTCTGTATAGGGGTCTAGACTCTGTAGCATCGCATCGATGCCCTGACGGCTCAGGCGCTGCATATCTACCGTGTCTACGAAGTAGCGATCAAGCATTGCCATAGAGGCCCCTATGATGTCTAGGGCTTTGGCATAGGCCTGCTTGTTGGCACTTTTTTGTGCGCCTAGGGGGAGGCTCCCTGCTAGTAGTAGCCCCAGGGCTACGATGTATCTCTTCATCTTCTTTTGCTTAATATATATAATAACAACGAAGTACTCTCCTATGTGATTGTAAAATATCCACATTAGTCGCTCAAGCGCCTCGCTATGTCTTTGGTATTGCTTGTATAGCATACAAAGATACAATACCTAGAGCAATGGAGCTATGCTACAGTATAATATCTCCCAGGCGAGATATGGGGCTTCCTCGGGCTGTTTGTCATGGGGAGAAGACTTTTATCTGCGTTACCTGGGGGAGCTGAGGGGGATGGGCTCGATATCTATACCCCTGTATTGGGGCTTAACTTTGCTCAGGAACAGAATGTTTTGCATCGTATGTGGTACGCAAGTGGGGTTTCTGCATATCATTCGGAGCTTTTTACTAGGGGGAGGGGTTTATTGCCTGGGCTGCGAATGGAGCCTCCCTTTTGGGGGAAGATATTAATAATCAAGTGTATTAGGTATTCTTCGCATCGTATCCCTTTAGCTCTATTCTTGTAGTATCTTTAATTAATTTATAGTTGCCTTGCTTGCGATTTAGTTAATTGACTATATTTGCATCATCGTAGAATCATTTAATAGTAATCACTTATGATGTCTTTACTTCATTCGACAACTGACCATAGGCGAGCCCTTCTGGCAGCAAGTGCGAGCCTAGTTGTCTCTGTTAGTCCTCTCATAGCGCAAAATACCATTACGGTAAAAGGAGTCGTGAGAGATGCCAAAAACGAGCCCTTGATTGGTGTTAATGTGCGCGTCAAAGGGACGACCCAGGGAACTGCTACGGACATAGATGGTAAGTTTACGCTGGCCTCTGTCCCCAAGGATGCTTCCCTCGAATTCTCTTTCATCGGTATGCAGACTCAGGTTATCGCTCTTGCAGGGCGGACGAGCCTAGAGGTACGCCTCCAGGATGACACTAGCCAGCTGAGTGATGTCGTAGTAGTCGGCTACACGACTCAGAAAAAGGAGAGTCTTACGGGCTCTATGCTAAGTCTCAAAAGCGACAAGCTCAAAGACATTACCTCTCCATCGGTGGAGAACCTGCTCAATGGTAAGGCACCTGGGGTATATGTTGCCCCTGGGTCAGGTCAGCCAGGATCTGGTGGTGCCGTCGTTATCCGTGGACAAGCGACCCTCAGCGGGACAACGCAACCTCTGTGGGTCGTCGATGGTGTGATTGTGGGTAGCAATGCTGGCCAGCTTAACCCCAGCGACATTGAGAGCATCACGGTCCTCAAGGACGCTGCCTCGACAGCTATTTATGGCTCACAGGGGGCCAATGGGGTCGTTGTCGTTACGACCAAATCGGCTCGCTCCGGTAAGATGAAGATTAATCTCGACGCTAAAAGCGGTATCAGTGTACTGAATACTGGTAATCTCCGTATGATGAATGGCGAAGAGCTGTACGACTACTATGCTAGCTTTGCCAATCAGTCATCAATAAGCTTCCCTAGATGGAACAAGGACCTACGCTCCTCCAACTTCGACTGGTGGGATTTGGCGACACAGCTCGGAGTAACGCAGGACTATAGCCTCGGCATTCAGGGTGGTAGCGAGCAACTATCTAGCCTGTTTACCCTAGGGTATTACAACGAGAAGGGAGCCGTTAAGGGCTACGATTACACTAGGTACACAGGTAGAGCTAAACTGTCTTTCCGCCCCACTAGATGGCTGACGATACGCCCATCTATCAGTGGAGCCCTGCGCAAGGTCGATGATAGACAGTACTCTGTGGGGGCTATGTACTCGATGCTTCCATGGGATAGCCCCTATGATGCCGAGGGCAAGCTAGTGCCCCACCGCTATTCGGGCTGGGTCAATAGTCAGGCGAGCAACTATCTATACGACCTACAATGGAACCACTCGGAGGGTAACCACTACGAGGCTATGCTTAACCTAGACTTTGATGTAAAGCTTAATCAGTGGCTAACCTTCTCATCAGTAAACAATGTGAAGTATACGCATAGCACAAGCCATGGCTATGCAGACCCACGCTCGAATGCAGCGCTGAATGTAAATGGACGTATCACCGAATGGAATGATGAGATGATACGCCGGTACACAAACCAAAAGCTACTAGTCAATAAGAGCTGGGGAGAGCACCACCTCGATGGCCTCTTAGCATATGAGTACAATGACTACTACTATAAGAATATAGACGTATACGGCACAGGATTTCTGCCAGGCTTCGAAGTGCTCGATGTGACGGCCGTTCCTGAGCGAGCTAAGGGGGGCATTAGTGAATGGGCTGTGCAGTCTATATTCCTCAATGCGAAATACTCGTATGCGTACAAGTATTTCCTAGAGGCGATGGCTAGACGTGATGGCGCATCCAACTTTGGGGACAACGCTAAGTACGGCAACTTCTACTCGGTAAGTGGCGCATGGACCATCAGCCGAGAGGCTTGGTTTAGACCTAGCTGGGTCAGCAACCTGAAGCTTAGAGCCTCGCTAGGTACAGTCGGCAATCGCCCATCGTCTCTCTATCCTCAGTATGACCTATACAACGTATCGGCAAAGTACAACGAGGGCAGTGCTGCTCTTATCTCGCAGATCGGCAACAAGGACCTGACCTGGGAGGAAACATTGGCTGCAGGCCTAGGTGTTGATGCGGCTTTCTGGGATAATAGGGTCCGCTTGACCGTAGACATATACAGCAAGCGCACCAACAATATCCTCTACCAAGTACCTATAACGGGTCTTGTAGGTGTAACGAGTATGTGGAGAAACATCGGCAAGATGAGCAACAAGGGAGTGGAGCTTGCTCTCGGTGTCGATCTCATCCGTAGCAAGGAGCTTACTTGGAGTGTGGACTTAAACCTCGGTGCCAACAAGAATAAACTTCTCGACCTGTATAAGCAAAAGGATGACAAGGGGAATATGGTTATCAAGCCAGTCATCATTTCGGATGGCTCTGGGATAGCTGGTACTGCTAGCAAGCTCCTGGAGGTAGGCGAACCCATAGATACCTATTATATGCCCGAGTGGGCCGGTGTCAACAAAGAGACTGGTGCTCCTATGTGGTACAAGACGGACAGCGATGGACAGAAGGTTACCACGAGTAAGTATGCCGAGGCGAAGTACTATAAGGTCGGTACACAGTCGCCTAAGGTGTTTGGTGGATTCTCTACCAATCTGGTGTGGAGAAACCTCGACTGCTCTGTGGCTTTTGGCTATGCTCTAGGAGGGCACATCTATAACTACTCACGCCAGGAGTACGACTCCGATGGTACATACTCAGACCGTAACCAGATGGCCTTGATGGATGGCTGGAAGCGCTGGCAGCAGCCTGGTGATGAGGCTACGCATCCCATAGCTAAGTACAACAACCAAGATAAGGGTAATAGTGCCTCTAGCCGCTACCTAGAGAGTGCTAGCTTTCTGAAGCTTCGCTCCGTACAGGTCGGATACAACATCCCTCTCAAGGTCGCAGGTATTCAGTCGCTACGGCTGTCGCTCACGGGCGAGAATCTATTTACGCTCACGGGCTACTCGGGCGTAGACCCTGAGCTCCCTGCCAATGGTGGCTCTGTAATGGGTACAGCCTCGCCATCGGTTTATCCCTCAGTGCGTCGATTTATGTTTGGCGTAAGTGCTACTTTCTAATTAGTAAGAACTCGTATGAAACACTTAGCATCTTTGCTACTGGTAGCGACAGTATTCACTGCCTGCAATATAGATAGAGAACCCTACTCGAGCATCAGTGCCGAGAAGATACGTCAGAACCCTAGCGACTACCTCGAGAGCCTAGACAATGGGGTCTACGCTCAGCTAAAAACATGGAGCGATCCTATGCATCGCTGCGGTGAGTATGCTGGGGACAATATGATGATTAGAGGCTCCTCGACGGACTCTTTCTATGAGTTTATCTCCTTCTCTCGCACTCCACAGAATGGTCGTCTACAGAGATTCTGGGATGCTAGCTACAAGGCAATAGCTCAGGCCTCTAATATCATAAACCTCGTCCCAGAGGGTAGCGATGCCGAGATTAACAACAAGCTGGGCGAATGCTACTACGTGCGTGGCCTGATGTATTTTTATCTGGTACGTGCTTACGGACGCCCTTATGCACAGAGCCCTAGTACCAATCTCGGTGTCCCCATTGTAAATGGTACACCCGAGCGTGTAGATGGCAACCTGCACTTCGATGATCGTGCCACCGTAGAGGCTACCTACCAGCAGGTTATAAAGGACCTAGAGAAAGCTATACAGCTCCTGACTCTAGACAGAGGTCCTGCCTATGCCTCTCGTACTGCTGCAGAGGCTCTCCTCTCTCGTGTCTATCTCTATATGAGTGGCACCTATGAGAGTCCGAACCGCCAGTATGCAGAGAAGGCAGAGGAGTACGCCACGAAGGTCATCTCATCTGGCAAGTATCAGCTACTGGATAGGGAGAGCTTCATGAAGTACAATACTATTCTACCCGAAAACAACCGCGAAAGCATCTTCGTTGTGCGTCGTCGAGCCTCCGAATACTCGGGCTATGACCACTACTATGGAGTAGGGGGGATGTATGCCAATATCGGAGGTATGGGCTGGGGCGAGATGTTTGCCAGCGCTAAGTACATAGCTCTGCTGGACGAAAGCGGACGTAACGACTGGCGCCCTGACCATAAGCGTATCGTCGATGCTCGTGCTGCCTTTATCGAGCCTAATTACAAGCGTCAGAAAGACGGTTCGCTGACCCCTGTGTTTCGCTTTATCCGAGAAGAGGTGGATGCCAAGACTGGTCAGACTGTGCAAAACTACCTACAGCTACCGCTCAAGAGCAATGCTCCAGGGGCTGTTATCGTTAGCGAACAGGCGAATAATAGTACGACTGATTATACACTAAAGCCTATCAATGCTGACGAAGATAAGTATAGTATCGCCTACAAAGGCAAGACTTACTCGGGTTATCTAGACTACGAGATAAAGCTCAATCGTGTTTATCCAGAGTTCTACATTGTCAAGTGCTCGCGTGAGGGCGAGGATTCGCATCTACACTCACCTGTTATATCTCGCCTAGGAGAGGTGTACCTCAATAGGGCTGAGGCACGTGCCAAACTCGGTAAGTATAGCGATGCCCTTACGGACCTAAATACTATACGTACACGCTCTATTGTGGGTGGCGGATATGCAGCTCTCGATGCCAAGACAGCCCCAGAGCGGATAGACAAGGAGCGTCAGCTAGAGCTTGCCTTCCAGGCTGAGCGCAGCTATGATGTCTTCCGCAACGGTAAGGCACTAGAGCGTCGTTACCCTGGACCGCACAATCAGAGTGAGGTGATCCAGGCTACAGACTATCGCGTTGTATACTACATACCTCAGAACGCTATCAATGCCTACCCAGGGACACTGACGCAGAACCCTACGAGCAACTAGTTACCCCTAGTCTGCTACATCCTAAGCAATAGAGAGGGCCTCCCCGCCGACCCATTGAAGTCGGCGAGGAGGCCCTCGGCATATAGGCTAAAGCTCTGCTTAGTAGACTATCTTACGGGTTACGACAGAGGTACGCTCCGAGCTCATAGTAGAGTCCTTATAGGTCCTCACCTCGGTCCGCTTTGTCCAGTTACCCTTAGCATCGTATTCGTAGGTAAAGCGTTCTATAGTGGTCTCAGTCTCGATGCTCAGAATATCGCCATTTTTGTTGTAGGTATAGGTGCTTACATCAGCTTCGTCCCATTGACCATCTTCCTTCTTCCAGATTACCTCCTGCCTGACAAGACGATAAAACTCGTCATAGAAGAGAGTGCTCTGCTCATCATCCGTAACATAGGATAGCCTACGCTCGGCAGGATAATAGCTGAGTGTGATATTGACAGGCTTATTATTCTGAATCAGGCTCTTTATCTCGGCTTGATTGAGCTGATTATACCCAAATTGTAGCGCAGTAGAGGTCTCGCCTGATGATTCCCCCTCAGTGTATCTACGCGTATATCCGACCTTGATAAGGCGTTCCCCCTCCCAGGTGTATACGGTTGTTGCGGTACTGCGATAGCCCCCAGAGTCTTCGTTCTCGATGGACTTCATCGTAGAGGTCTTGATATTGCCAAGCTCATCGAAAGCTACTTGATACTCTTCTCTCTGATCATTCACAATAGTCATAGACTTTGCCTTGCTATGCAGTTTATCCATTGAGGACAAATCTCCTCCGAGAAGCGAGAATAAGAACTTGCTCTCAGGTGCAACGGACTGATTGGCGGCGAGAGCTCCCTGGGCATTCTCATCCGCACGTAGGAGGCTAATCCTAGAGCCATCTGCGAGGTGGAAGACCACGACACCCTTAGTGCCTAGGTCTACGCTCTTGATGGGGTTGTCTACGCTGGTTGGCTGAGTGGCCTGACGTAGGCTACGAGCCTGCCCGGCGATGTACAGCGTAACGAGTCGATCGTCCGACAGGAGTACATTGTAGCCCTTGCCCGCAGGGAGCGAACTAACCTGCTTAATACGGAGCTTCGCCTGCTCGGCAGCACGTAGCACCCCGATGCTAGCTGTGTTTGTCTGAGCCTCCTCGGCTGTGATTTTGGCGCTCTCAGTAGGCTGTACCACCTGTGGTTGTGGAGCGTCCTTCTCCTTGCCTGAGCAGGAGGCTAGCCCGAGGCCAAGGCCGAGAGCTACGACGAGCGCTAGGCTCTGATATAACTTCTTCATTGAGATAAGTATTTAATTGATAGTAGTGATATGCTGTAAAGTTACATTAATTTTAAATATGATGCATTTTGTATAAAAGTATCTACCCCTCTATAATGGTCATTACTCAGGCTATATAAAGTAAATGAGCCAGACTAATCTATGCGGATAGTCTGGCTCGTCATATAAAAAGTAAGGATGTCGGTAGGCGGATGCTGCAGTGAAGCTAGAGCAATATCTAAAGCAATACCCTGCCTAGCAGCAAAAGCAATAACGATAGCAGAAAAAAGGCGATACGACACGCCCTACCAGTACATGCTAGGCAGCCTATCAAATGGGTTAAACCCTTAGGTTTAACAAATCACGAGTCTCTAGGCTCCCAAGAAGCCCATACTCTATATTCTCTAATGATAATAGCAACAACTCACCGACCGCTAATCTAAACCGAATAGCAACAGTAGCTACTCAGCCGAACCATCCTTACCTAGGCTGCGCAAGTACTCGAAGGTGGGGAGCAGGCGCTCAGGCACTACAATCTTTAGTCCAGAGATGCGCTGGCACTCGTCTCGTCGGTACTGCTCGTAGGTCTCGCAGCGTTGCTCCTGTAGGAGGCGATAGGCTTCCTGGGCTTTTAGGAAAGCTCTATGCTTATCCTGATTGTGGAGGTATAGCTCCTGCTCGTACTGGGCTTTCAGCTTATTGCTACGTGCTTGGTGATCTCTATATTGGCTCTGCTGCTCGAAGAATATTTTATCCAGCTCGGCCAGCTCTATGGTTGGGCTATAGCGACGGATAAGGGTCTGATCGCCCGAGCTCTCTACCTCTATGCTGTTTTTGGCTCGCTT
>JAXFXP010000119.1:0-4947 GCA_034091595.1 Porphyromonas sp. | reverse complement strand
CAGATGCAACGTCCCAAGGATACTATATTGATACTCGTTACAGACCTCTATGAGGGAGGTAACGAGAATGATATGCGGGCGCGCTTCAAGGCTATCAAGGATGCGGGCGTTCAGGTTGTGGTGCTACTAGCTCTCAGTGACGAGGGGGCTCCTAGCTACGATCGAGAGCAGGCTTCTTTCTTGTCTAGCCTAGGCATACCCTGTTTTGCCTGTACCCCCGACAAATTCCCCGAACTTATGGGTGCAGCCATAAGCCAGCAGGACCTGGGGCTGTGGGCTTCGGAACATCTGCATAGGAACTCATAGTTAGTCGCTAACTCGGTGCTAACTAATTAAGTCGTACCTTTGTAGCGATGAAACACAAGAAGAACAAACAACAAGGCAAGACCTCGCAGCCCCAAACGACGAAGCGTGGGCTAACGAACGAACAGATCGAGACAAGCGTTCGGAATCTCTTCACGAACGAACCCAATAAAGTTTTTAACTACAAGCAAGTATGCTATGTCTTCGGGCAGACCTCGATGGCGCAGAAGCGTCAGATTGTATCTGTCCTAGAGGCGCTGTGCGTCTTCGGCGTCCTAGAGGAGGTCGAGATGGGGCGATACCGACTCGCGGCTAAGGAGCGTGGGGGACGCCAGAGCTATATGGATGGTACCTTTCGCTACTACCGAGGTCAGCCAAGCTTCGTCCCTGAGGATGGTGGCGAGGAGATAGAGCTCAGCGAGCGTAACGCAGGCAATGCCCTTGACGGAGACCGAGTGCGTATTGCTGAGGTTCGGACCAAAGGCAAGGGTAGGGGGAAAGAATATGGAGTAGTCAAAATCCTAGAGCGTAGTACCCGTACTTATGTGGGCAAGCTGCGTATGATGCGTGGCTCTGCCCTCGTGGTGAGTGAGAATAGGGAACTACGTGCTCCTATCGCTATCCCTCGCGAGGGGCTTGGTACAGCTCAGAATGGAGATAAGCTTATCGTTCGTGCTCTTAGCTGGTCTTCGCGAGACCGTAACCCGCTAGGGGAGATTGTGGACGTGCTGGGGCAGAGTGGAGACAACGACACCGAGATGCATGCTATCTTGGCCGAGTTTGGTCTGCCCTACGAGTATCCTCGTGAAGTCGAGGAGGCCGCCGAGCTGCTCAGTGGGGATATCACTGCCGATGCTCTACGGGAGCGAGAGGACTTTCGCTCTGTGCTGACCTTCACAATCGACCCACGGGACGCCAAAGACTTTGACGATGCCCTCTCACTGCAGACTTTGCCCAACGGTAACTACGAGGTCGGGGTACACATCGCCGATGTGAGCCACTTCGTACAGCCAGGGGATATTATCGACAGAGAGGCCTATCGTCGTGCCACCAGCGTCTATCTCGTAGACCGTACGATACCTATGCTACCAGAGCATCTCAGTAATGGACTGTGCAGCCTCAGGCCTAACGAAGACAAATATAGCTACAGCTGTATCTTCGAGCTAGATGCCGAGGCCAATATCCTCTCCACTCGTATCGCCCGTACGGTCATCTGTAGCGACCGCCGCTTTACCTACGAAGAGGCTCAGGATATCATCCAGGGGCAGGATGGAGATCATAGAGAGGCCATACTGACGCTCAATAAGCTAGCGCAAATATTGCGTGACAAGCGCTTCAAAGCGGGTAGTATAGGCTTCGAACGCCCCGAAGTGCGCTTCGAGATTGATGACAAGGGCAAGCCCCTATCGGTATATATCAAGGAGAGTTTGGAGGCGCATCAGCTAATCGAGGAGTTTATGCTACTGGCGAACAAAGCTGTGGCCGAGCGCATCGGGCGCAAGCGTGGTACGGCAGTACCTAAACCTTTCGTTTATCGCGTACACGACGAGCCAGATCTAGAGAAGCTAAACAACCTAGCGAATTTCGCCTCTACACTCGGGTATAGCCTCAAGCTCGGTGCAACCAAAAAGAGCGTGAGCACGGGCCTCAATAGGTTCCTTTCGGAGGTCAAGGGCAAGCCCGAGGGCGATAAGTTTGCGACCATTGCCGTACGTACTATGGCTAAGGCTAAGTACACGACAGATAATATCGGGCACTATGGGCTAGGCTTCAGCTACTATACGCACTTCACGTCGCCTATCCGTCGTTATCCCGACCTCATGGTGCATCGTCTGCTGACGCATTACCTCCTCGAGCGAGGCAAGGCCGTGGATATAGCCCTCCTAGAGGGACAGTGTGAGCATTCGTCCGCTATGGAGGCGCTAGCAGCACAGGCCGAACGCTCGTCTATTCGCTACAAACAGGTAGAGTACATGAGCCAGTATCTGGGCGAGATTTTCGAGGGAACGATTACTAGTCTAGCGGACTGGGGACTCTATGTAGAACTAAATGATAGCAAATGCGAGGGCTTAGTGCCTATGCGCGATCTGGGAGACGACTACTATGAGTACGACGAAAAGAGCTTCTCTGTCATCGGTCGACATACGGGTAAGCGCTATACGATGGGGGACAGTGTGCGTGTACGTGTAGCCGGAGCTAACCTAGAGCGTAAGCAACTCGACTATCAACTTATTGAAGGCGAGGAGGATAATATCCCGCCTCGAGAGCAAGGACCGGCTCAGCGTCAAGCCAAGGCTAAGCCCGCACGCAGGGGCGGACGTCGCTAACTCAGCCCCGTACCGGCTACAGCCTTGCTGCTGTTTGGGAGCGTGAAGAACATAGAGCCCAGGGTTTTCGTCCTACTATACGAAAGCCCTGGGCTCTATCATAGGAAATAGCCTCTTCGCTCGGTATATCCTATTAATAATTAGAGGGTGAGATGTGCGCTTCACTGTTGGAGTCTCCTTAGGACAAATAGCGCAATTTAGGACAACAAGACGAAGAAGTCTTTATCCCTTTGCTAAATATCGGGATATAAAGTGTATATTTGTGGGTAGATAGCCTCTAGGTAGGGCATAAGGTGATGAATTGTGCTCTTTTGCTAGTACGAAAGGCTGTCTTGTTGGAGGAAAAATAACAATAATACCGCGGGATGCCCAAGTTAGATAAAGAGGCGCTTATGCGCATGAACCCTATTTACGAATTACTTACCGAGGGACAACGAGAGCTAGTAACACGGACTTTGGTGGTAGAGCAATTACCTCGTCGCTCTCGTATCTACAACGAAGGGGAACGTGTAGAGTATTTCTATCTCCTCGTAGAGGGAAGCGTCAAAGTGTTTCGTCAGGGAATAGGGGGAAATGATTATGTTCAGCTGGCTATGCCGGGACACTTCTTTAATATCCGTCCTTACTTTACGGATGGTCGACATCCATTCTCGGCAGAAACCTATAGCGAGACGACTCTATATAAAACACCTGTGGAGGTTATCGAGAAGATACTACACCAAAACGTGCAGGTCTGCCGCTACTGCATAGCAGCGCTTGCTCAGGAGGTAAGCAAACAAGAGGAGCGTAGTATCGGATTGATGCAGAAACAAATGCGTGGCCGTCTAGCTGAGACCCTCATCTATTTGGCAGATCTATACGGCTACGAGCCTGACGGGTATACTCTGCAGATACAGCTTAGCCGCAATGACCTGGCTGCCATCAGTCATATGACCCCGAGCAACGTGAGTCGTACGCTCTCAGCCTTTACGTCCGAACGCATCCTCTCTCTAGAGCGCAAGAAAATAAAGATTATGAACCTCGCCGATCTGGAGCGTATATCCGATCTCGGTTAGAGGTCTGCGTAGATTGATTAAACGGTTTACATTATAATATCTTATGAGTACGAAATTCAACATCCTGAATCCACTCAGACGAATGTCTATTCCTAAGCCGAACGCCTCTATCCTTCTATTCGTAGCGGCTATTCTGGCTGTATGTATTGCCAACTCTCCATGGAACGATTGGTACCAAGAGCTACTCAATTACCCTATTGAGGTCAAGGTACTGGGCTTCGAGCTGTTTGCACACCATGGGCATACGATGAATCTAGCGGCTTTCGTTAATGACTTTTTGATGGCTTTCTTCTTCTTCAATATAGGGCTAGAGATCAAGCAAGAGATGGCTGTCGGTGAGCTTAGTAGTATTAAGAAGAGTATACTGCCTGTTATAGCAGCGTTTGGCGGGATGATAATGCCTGTATTGTGCTTTTTCGCTATTATGCATGAGGGGCCTGGCGCACGCGGTGCAGCTATCCCTATGGCTACGGATATTGCTTTTGCGTTGGCGCTCATTGGGGCTCTGGGTAACCGTGTGCCTGCAGCGCTACGTATCTTTATTATGGCGCTTGCAGTGGTAGATGATATTGGAGGGATTATCGTTATTGCTACATTCTACAGCAGTGGGGTAGCCTGGGTACCGCTGATGATTGCCTTCGCAGTGCTCGCGCTCATTGCTTTCTGCGGTAAGTCTGGGATAGACCATCCTGGCTTCTATATGCTGATGTTCTTTGTAGTCTGGCAGTTGTTTCTCCTCTCGGGTATCCACACGACTATTGCAGGGGTGCTGGTGGCGCTTTGTGTTCCCATGACGACAAAGGTGCGTATCGACAATCTGCGTGCGGCCCTGCGTGAGCAATTTGCCTCTTTTGCCGAGAATCACAAGGAAGGCAAGGGGGCCCTTATCCTCTCAAGTGAACAGATGCAGGTAACAGCAGGCCTGCGCAGTACACTCAGCCGATCGGTAAGCCCTGTGCAGACGATAGAGCATATGCTCTCCCCGATAGTTTCGTATTTCATTCTGCCTGTCTTTGCATTCGTCAATTCGGGTGTATCCTTCGCTGATATCTCTAGCGATGGGCTCCTGGGTGTGCCTTTGGCGATATTCTTGGGGCTTTTTGTTGGTAAGACGGTAGGTATCTCTCTCTTTACCTGGGCTGCTATCAAGCTGGGTATTAGTCCTTGGCCAACGGGGATGAACCTTCGCCGTTTGCTTCCGCTGAGTGTTTTCGGAGGTATTGGCTTTACGGTGTCGCTATTCGTAGCCTCTCTCTCTTATG
>JAXFXP010000118.1:0-8171 GCA_034091595.1 Porphyromonas sp. | reverse complement strand
TTACGAAAATAGTCTTGTACTACACTTCTGTATAATGTCAATATCAAATATCTCAAAGATCTCTATTCGCTAATCAAGCGGTATCGCTACCCGCTTAATCTCTTGTCGTCTTTGCTCCCGACTCGCCCCCTCGCTTGAAGGACCCGTTCCTGTCGTTTGCGATTGCAAAGGTAATACAAGTTTTCTATTCCCACACATATCCGAGAGAAAAAGTTTAACACCTAAATGGCAGAAAACGGCCTAATACCCCTATAATCCAACACTTACACGCAAGAAAAAAGTTTGGCGAGAAATTAGTCGCTGCCTACTCCCCCCCTAGCCCAGTGGCTCGAAGCTCGGCAACTCAGAGCGCACTCGTCCCCTACCCAGCTCTGAGGCCGTAGCCGTAGTGAGACTATTGCATAACACGGCACTCGCTTCGTTGTTTGCGACATTCGGGCTCGGTCATTTACACGAGTAAACTCCCTTCGCCCTCAGTCTTAACGCCTTGCGATTACCGCATTCTCCAAAGTCTAGCACAATAACAAGCCCAGGCTTGTCATTGTGGAGACCGTGCGAGCGGTCTCGTAGTCGACATTCGGCCTCCTAATAAGTCGACATTCGGCCAGCTAATAGGCGGGCAAGTGGCGACCTAGTAGGCGGACGATCGTCCACCTATTAGGCAGACAAGTGGCCGCCAACTAGGCGGCCACAAGGCCCTCCCAGAGCGGGTCGTAGAGGGGGAGGGTATGATAATCCCGTGATACAAGCCTAGTATCAAGGCCGCAACTTATTCTCGCGCATACGCTGCGAAAAATCCTGTAGGTAGGCCTGCATCAGCGGGAGCATCTCAGTCAGCACCTCGGGAGCTCTAGCTCTAAGGTCCGTCTTTAGCTCGGGGTCTAGCCGTATATTATATAGGCCTAGCACCCGCTCGCCATCGTACTGCATGAGGTAATCGCCACGGATTATCTGATAAGCACCATCGAGGGCATTCACGGCGAAGTGTTCCTCGTCCTCGGCAAACATATTATGCCCGAAGGCTACCACAGGACGCTTTATCCCTAGGAGGTCTAGGAGCGTGGGCATTAGGTCGCTCTGCTGTACGATACGCTCTGTATTGAGCCCTCGCAATTCGCCCCGAGGGTCGAAGAATATCATCGGTATGGCATAGGCTCCGTGCTGATTCTTGTAATACTCTAGGTCGCCAGCCGTGGCGTGGTCTGCCGTGATAACGAAGAGCGTATTCTGATACCACGGCTGCTGGCGTGCCGTGCGGAAGAACTCGGCCAAGGCATAGTCCGTATAGCGCATACAGCGGTGCTGCGGGTGCTTGCCCTCGGGGAAGCGAGCATGATACTTCTCGGGGATACGATAGGGGTCGTGCGAAGTCGTGGTAAACTCCACCGCTAGGAAAGGCTCTCGGACGCTCGTAAGGTCCCGAGCCATGAACTGAAGGAAAGGCTCGTCCCAGATACCCCAGCGCCCATCGAACTCGCTATCATCGCCAAACTCATCCTTACCTCGGTAAGCGCCAAAGCCCAATTGCCTGGCCATAGCATCGAAGCCCATAGAGCCGTTGGGGGCGTTGTGGTAGAAGCGTGTCTGATAGCCCTCCGCCCCGAGGATATGCGGTAGGGCGTAGAGCGCATTGCCCGAATAGGGCGACATCACGAAGGGCACGCCCGGACGTGGTACGCCCGCCAAAAGTGCGGGCAAGGCATCGATAGACTTACCCCCGCCGGCATAGGCCCGCTCGAAGGCAAAGCCCTGCTCCCATATCAGCGTATCCAAATGTGGCGTAAAACCCTCGTAGCCTGCTATGTGCCTGTTGAGACTGCCGACCCATTCGCGCGAGAGGCTCTCCCACACGATGAGGACGATATTGCGCCCTGCGAAGCGCCCTGTCCACTCGCTAGGCCTGGCATCCGCCCTGAGGGCACTGTAGCGCTGTCGGGCCTCCTCCTCGGACATATAGCGCCAAGGCGAGAGCCCTGGCTTCCCTGCCAAGCGGATGAGCGTAAAGGGCGTATTGAGCACCATAGCCCGCTGCTCGGGTCGAGCGATATAATGCGTAGCATGGCCCGGAGCAATGGGGAAAGTCGCTACCGAGAAGCCCCCACGTATGCCACCTATCACCAGAGCAATAGTCGGGAATATCAGCGCTATGCCCAGGCCATAGAATCGGGCGGCACTTAGCTCGGGCATCGTAGCCCGCCCAATACGACGATAAAGCCATATCCAGGGCGCCATGAGGGCAAGCCCCGTCAGCGTAACCGGCCAGTAGCTGAGGAAGAAGCCGACGAAAGCCCACTTATCTTCGTTGGCAAACTCAGAGAAGACGCTCAGCGTGGTACGATTGCCCGTGTAGCGGTAGTAGACAATATCGCCCATATTAAAGAGGAAGGCCGGCACATTGCAGAGCCAGTAGAGCCACGAGAGCATAGTCTGATAGCCTGCTCGATAGCATAGGCGCAGAGGGAGCAGGTGCAGAGCAATCACAAGCAGATGGACGTACAGCAGACCCGCAAGGTCGAAACGCAAGCCCCCGACGAAGACGTGGAGGACCTCAGATGCCGAGGTGAAGCCCAAGAGGTCGGCATTATAGAGACCAAAGACCGCTCGCGTGAGCGTATATATTAGGAGTGCCAGGGCGAAGCGCTGGCAGAGTACAGAGGGTAGTGATGCCCGCATCTGCCGTAGCGAGCCGAGCCAAGCACGCAGGGATGGTATTACATTCATAGAGACAAAGGTACAATGAATAGCAGAGAGGGGGCTATTGCTATTTCGGAAAATTATCATACCTTTGCAGTGGCTAAGGCCAAAGCGTGGATAGATTTGACTGCTTGCAACCACACGAAAAAATGCTAAAAGATAGGTGCTTCGCTCTGTGCGAGCCCCTTTCCATGGTATTAGGTTGGTTAGTTAGGATGCTCGTTTTGGCTTAATGCCAAAGCGAGTTTTTTACATTATAACAGTAACATTAGACGTATAGATATGAACTATTTATTCACCTCCGAGAGCGTTTCCGAGGGACATCCAGACAAGCTGGCTGACCAAATATCAGACGCTATCCTCGACCAATTCATAGGTATCGACCCCGAGAGCAAGGTTGCCTGTGAGACCCTAGTAACCACTGGGCAAGTAGTACTAGCTGGAGAAATCAAGAGCGAAGCCTACGTAGACGTACAGAGTACGGCCCGTGGCGTTATTCGCCGTGTAGGCTATACCAAGAGCGAATACTGCTTCGATGCCGAGAGCTGCGGTATCCTCAGCGCACTACACGAGCAGAGCCCAGATATCAACCGTGGGGTAGAGCGTGCTGAGCGCGAGAATCAAGGAGCGGGCGACCAAGGGATAATGTTTGGCTACGCCACCAACGAGACAGCACGCTATATGCCTCTGCCTATCGATCTCAGCCACACCCTACTAGAGGAGCTAGCAGCCATCCGCCACCACGAGCTAGAGCTGATGCCTTACCTACGCCCAGATGCCAAAAGCCAGGTAACCGTAGAGTACAACGCTCAGCACCAGCCCGTACGTATCGAGGCTATTGTACTGAGCACACAGCACGACGACTTCGTCAAGCCCCAGAGCGATAGCCCCGAGGATGTAGCAGCTGCCGAGCAAGCAGTACTAGAGCGCATTCGCCAGGATATACAGAATATCCTCATCCCACGTGTCAAGGCGAAGTACAGCCCCGAGATAGCAGCACTCTTCGGCGAAGACATCAAGCTCTACGTCAATCCTACGGGGAAGTTCGTCATCGGCGGCCCGCATGGCGATACCGGCCTCACAGGGCGCAAGATAATTGTGGACACCTACGGCGGACGTGCCTCGCATGGGGGCGGTGCCTTCAGTGGCAAAGACCCCAGCAAGGTAGATCGTAGCGCAGCCTATGCCGCACGCCATATAGCCAAGAATATGGTCGCTGCGGGCGTAGCTGACGAGATGCTCGTACAGCTGAGCTATGCTATCGGGGTAGCCGAGCCGATTAACATCTATGTGGATACCCGTGGCTCAGCCAAGGTAGCGCTCAGCGATGCCGAGATAGCCGAACGTATCAAGACCATCTTCGACCTGCGTCCCTACGCTATAGAGCAACGCCTCAAGCTACGCCAGCCTATCTACGAAGAGACTGCTGCCTACGGACACTTCGGACGCGAGCCTCGTGTGGTAACCAAGCACTTCCCACGCCTCGGCGGTGGCACTACTAGCTACGAGGTAGAGCTATTCACCTGGGAGAAGCTCGACTACGTAGAGGAAATCAAGCGCCAGCTATTCTAAGCTAACCAAAATATACAGCAAAGCCCCCTGCCCTCAATAGTACTGAGTGTACTATATACGGCAGGGGGCTTTTTATTGAGGTTGCTGTAGGGCCTCCGAATAAGCCTATCAGCGTAGAATATTTATCCCCAACTTCTCCTGTACTCGGACTATTACGATAGCTGCTAAATAGGCCAAAAAGAAAGCTATCAAGACCGCAAAGGTATCGAAATAGGCATCTAATCCTAGACCTCTCATCAGATAGCGTCCAACGGTTAGCATCAGCATATGCCAGTAATAAATATTCCCCGAATACTTACGCCCTACCAGCTCCCACCACGAGTCCTGCCCCCAGCTAGGATGTCTGAGCAAGTAGACAAAAGTAGCCAAAGCAAAGAGTGGCGTAGTTAGGTAAGGTCCATCCACTACCTCGCCTGCACTATAGCTCACAAGCAGGGCCTCAAGCAAAAATGCACCAGCAATGGACAACCAAAGGCCTAGGCTCATCCGCCTACGCAACCAAGACTCATGATGCTTGATCAGGAAGCCAAGACTGAGATACGGGAGTCCATAACATAGCGCATTGAATGGACTGTAGGAGAAACCTAAAAGCTTATTCGTAAATTCCTCGTAGGGGATAGCCATAGCAGGCAAAAGGAGCAATGGGAGCAGAGCATAGTAGAGGGGTATAGCCGAAGTCTTACGCCTTAGGGCTATGCGTAGACAAAGCATAAAGAAAAGCAATGCCCAGATAAGGGCTGTCAGATACCACAGAGGTAACATCAGAGCCGTACCGTAGAGCAATAGCTCCCACACCTTATCCCATGAAGTCAAGGTATTACCATGATTAGGGAATACCCATAGGTAATACACCAGATTGCATATTAGAGCAATGGGAACGAGCTTCCGAAACGAGCCACTAAGCCTCTGATACAGTTTCTCCGTGTCCTCATGGTAGAGAAAGTAGGCTGTTATCAGGATAAAAAACGGAACCGCTGCAGAACGGAGGGGGACAAGTACCTGCCCCAAATCCCCGAAGAGCGGAGCATGGCAACACACGACCAGAAAAGCGCAAATACCTTTTAACCAGTATAGCGAAGTAATTGGGTGCTTGGCAGTCATTAATTTATGATATATAATAGCCGTTCTCAGCCACAAAGGTACTGAGACTTGAGTTAGGTGAGCTAGGTTGCCATCATAGGCACCCTAGAACTTATACCCGAGCATGATACGCAGATCGCGGCCGAGGTCGTGGCTATAGTAGCGGGCTCTATTGGCGTATTCTTTGTAGTGCTTATTCAGTAGGTTATCGCCGATGAGACGCAGGCTAAGCTCCTTGCCATAGCGACGTAGCCGCCACACAGCCGAGAGCTCGGCATTCAGAAGATGATAGGCGGGGGGCGTGTCGCTTGTCAAATCCTTATTGGGGTCGAAGCGTGTCTGCTTGCTCACGTAGCGATGCCCCAGCTCGAGCCGTAGCTCGGGACGATGCCCCGCCGATGGCAGGCGGAAGGCTAGCGAATGGTCTACCCGAACAGGCGGTATATAGGGCAGGTAAGCACCCGTACGCTGCTCGTTGGCGAAGATGAGGGCCGTACGCAGTTCGTAGGATAGGTACTTATTAAACTCATAGCTCCCCTCGAAGTCGATACCGCGCAGGAAAGCATTTGTTTGTCTAAACTGAAACACAGGATAAGCGCCTGAGAGTACGACCATCAGGACTGGTGTACCGTCAGCATTCATCTCGGGAGAGTCGTAGATATAGTTGTGTACCCATTGTAGATAGCCATCGAGACTAAGGCGCAGGCCACCACGGGCGTAACTGAGGCTCGTTATCCACTTGTAGCTCTGCTCACTCCTGAGGAGACTATCCCCACGCACGAAGGCCGCCGAGCCATGGTCGCTACCATTGCTGTATAGCTCGTGCACATGCGGAGCACGCCAAGCGACACCGAGGTTACTGCGTAGCGTCAGCCCAGGTGCTAAGAGTCGGTGCCCCCCCAGACTGTAGGTGAAGTTGGTGAACCTACGCTCACCACCGTAATAATTACCTGCAATATCGTAGCCCGCTGCCGCAGTACGCTGCCCATCTAGACGCGCCCCCAGCTCGGCACTCCATCTGTCGGCTTGATAACGCCCTAGGGCATAGGCACCCCAGCTGTCCTCTACGTAGTTGGGGATAATCGGGGTAATGCCATTGCCTGCGATGCTGTAGTTATTGATATGTTGCCAGAGTGCCCCACTCTCTCCGTACCAAGCACTATGGGTATGAGTCCAGCGCAACTGATGCTGCTGACTCTGGAGCTTGAGGTCTACCTCGGGGATGTGTGAGTTGTTATTCCGCCGGATGCGATACTCCTTGCGCTGGTCGTCCTGGTATGTGAACTGATACCTCAGTTTACCCCAAGAAGGGGTCTCATGCTCCAGACGAGCTGTTAGGTTGTGGTGTACCACATGTTCGCGTGGGTAGTCTATCTTTCGGCTCCAAGGGCTGAAGACAATCGGCTGGCCAATGGCGATACGCTCTTTTAGTTCAGCCACGTTGCCCATCTTGGCAGCTAGCATAATGCCTTGCTCGGCATCATAGCGACTGTAGAACGTCTCCAATCTCGTTCTGTCCCAAGCATAGCCGAGGGCTAAGGCGAAGTTGTACTCGCGGTCCCCGGTGTTATTGAGGATGTAGTCTCCGGTATATCGGTCCCCGCCATTGCTATGGCTAGCCTGCAGGCGATAGCCCAGACGACGACTACTGAGGACTGCTCCCTCGACAAGGGCATTCGCCCCGTAGCGTCGCCCATTACTGCCATACATCAGGTTCAGTTTGCCACTGATAGCATCAGAGCCATAGGGCAAGCGTTGCTGCTCCATGACGATGACACCACCTAGAGCCTCTGAGCCATAGCGGACACTCTCGGCACCTTTGACCACATAGACCGATTGGCTGCTGCTCATATCTAGCTCGGGGGCATGCCCTTCTCCCCATTGTTGCCCATTCTGACGGGCCCCGTTATTGACGATGAGGATGCGGTTGCCATGCATCCCATGGATGACCGGCTTAGCTGTACCGACACCTGTCTGTAGACTGCTAAGGCCGCTGATTTTCTCCAGCATCGCCGCCAGACTCTGCCCCATACTCTCGTCTATACGTTGGCTAGAGAGCTTTTTGGTGACACTGGTAGTGCCGACAGGTCGGCGCTCGCCCTGTACAACGACTTCGCTAAGTTTTTTGCTTTTCGGCTCGTCCGCCTGCTGTCCCCTGAGCGCAGTATGCGACAGAGCCAATAGCCCCAGTAAGCCGAGGCTGCGCAGAGCGGTAGTACGCCGAGAGATTAGATTGAATACTGTCATAGTTTCGTGTCTTGTTGCTACAAAGTTAGGGAATGTATGCCAACCGAAGCCTACTCAGCCCAGTGGCTGTCATCGCCCTATACATAAAAACAAAGGCCCTAGCATCGCTAGAGCCTTCGCTACTCGTTGGTAGCCCATAGGGGAATCGAACCCCTCTTTCCAGAATGAAAATCTGGCGTCCTAACCGATAGACGAATGGGCCAGCCTATAGCACCTATTGGCGTCGGTGCGAACGCTGGTATTAACCGAGCTTGATAATCTGCTTAGCGAGCTTGCTCTTCAGGTTAGCAGCCTTGTTCTTGTGGATAATCTTCTTACCAGCCAGACGGTCAAGCATCGATGCGAGCTTTGGCAGCATCTCAGTAGCTTGAGCAGCATCTGTCAAAGCACGAAACTTACGAACAGCATTACGTGCTGTCTTAGCGTAGTAGCGGTTGTGCAAACGACGCTTAGCCGTCTGACGAATACGCTTTATCGATGACTTATGGTTTGCCATTTGTACTGTTATTCTACTTTTATATTCTTGTTAGTAGCCCATAGGGGAATCGAACCCCTCTTTCCAGAATGAAAATCTGGCG
>JAXFXP010000117.1:0-8211 GCA_034091595.1 Porphyromonas sp. | reverse complement strand
ATGTAGCCTGTCTTGCGTTCTACTGTGACACCACTATAGTTGCCGACGTGTTCGTGGGCACCGCTCGCTTGGTTGAAGAGTGAGGTTTTGCCGCAATTAGGATTGCCCACTAGAGCAATACGCAGATGCTTCTGTGGATGTTTAGCCTGATCTCGGTTGTCGATGCGCTGTAAAGCCTCTTGGCTAAGCTGTGGGGGATATAGCTCTGTGTCCTCGGGGGCTATAATGGTATCCTCGGGGGCTAGCGGACGCACTTCTATCTGCTCGGCATCGGCACGGCGCAGAGACACATCGTAGCCCAATATACGGTAGTGTACAGGGTCATCCATTGGGGCACCCTGTATCACGGTAACCTCTTTACCGTTGATAAAGCCCATCTCTAGTATGCGTTTGCGGAATTGTCCCGTACCGTTTACGTGGACAATTACTGCTTTTTCGCCAATTTTGAGTTCTGAGAGAGTCATTGTTTGAGTATTAAACTATATTTGGGAGGGGTGGGTTAGTCGAAGAACTCTATTACCCCAGTGGAGACAGCATAGAATGCCCCCCGTATCATCAGCTGCCCCTCTGCCTCTAGTTGGCTTAGGATGGGGCTGGAGCGACGTATCTGTTGTAGGCTGTGGCGGATGTTCCACACGGCTACGTTGTGCGTATAGTCATAGTTCTCTGGGAGATGCTCTGTGCCGTCGCAGGCACAGTTGCCGATAGCGGGCTTTATCTTCTCCAGCAGTCCTGTCAGTAGTCCTAGCTCTACACCCTGGATGGCCCCCTTGATAGCACCGCAGTTCTCGTGTCCGAGGACGAGGATGAGCTTGGCCCCGGCCACAGCACAGGCATACTCCATACTCGCTACCATATCATCCGTTGCGTAGTTACCAGCCACACGCCCTACAAAGATGTCTCCGATACCTTGGTCAAATATATCCTCTACAGGTACTCGGCTATCGATGCAGCTAAGGACGAAGGCTTTGGGGTACTGAGAGCTGTAGCTAGAGCGTATTGCTGCCGAGTGGTCTCGGACTGTATATTCACCACGACTGAAGCGCTCGTTGCCTGCGATGAGGTCGTCTAGAACCATCTGAGGGGTGTACCTAGCCTGCTCCTCGGCCGTCATAAAGTGGACCGGGTGGTAGTTGAGCGCTTTGTGGTGGAAGAGGCTACGTAGGGGGCTACGCAATCGCTCTAATATACCGTGGCCGATCTGTTGCCAATCTATCATAGACCTCTGTGCCCGATTAGCTTATAGTCTGGTCTGTATAGAGTAGGAGATCGTGGCGTAGCTCGTTGAAGAACGAGGAGGGGTATGCCTTAGCCTCGGGAGCATGCTCTTGTATCTGGCGGAGTATCTCCCGCTTGCCAGCACCGACAGCATGAAAGGCCAAGGTCTTGGCCGATAAGATGGTCTGCCCTGTGAGGCAGATACGGTTCTGTCCACTAGGATGCTGCGCTACTACGTAAGGTGTGCGCTCCATCAGCCAATGCATTTGGTGTGGGAATATAGAGGAGGTGTGTCCGTCATCGCCGATACCTAGTAGGATGAGGTCAAAGACCGGTAGCCCTTCTTCGTTTTGTGGCAGGTTGTGCTCTACGAGCTCAGTATAGAGACGAGCCTCATCTTCGGGGGTATTCTCACCCTTGATACGGTAGATGTGAGCTTTGTCTAGGGGGAGTGTGTCTAAGCTGAGCGCTTGGGCAGTCATGCCGTAGTTGCTCTGCTCGTCTGTTGGGGGGACGCAGCGCTCATCTACCCAATATAGGCGGAGATTCTCCCAACGGAGTATATCACGATAGTCTTTGCTAGCCATAAGCTCGAAGAGAAGGCGAGGTGTGCTGCCGCCCGATACAGCGAGGGAGCATAGACCTTCGTTTAGCTTAGGGATGATAAGCTCCTCGATGACAGCGATGGCTGTGGCACGAGGGTCTTGGTAGGTCTTTATTATCATGTTTGATTCTTTCGTTTAATGAGTAGGAATAAAACGACTAGTGCAGTCATCGCTAGGATGCCTAGCGTATTGGCTGTGAGGTCGTAGATGTCTCCGCTACGATGGGGCACTAGCGCAGCCTGAGCGAACTCTATAGCGGTACTCATCAGTAGCAGGCAGGCCAGAGGCTTCCAGATACGTTCGTGCTTCCAGTCGAGCCAATATTTGTAGATATACTCGCCATAGACAAGGAGGGCTAGCCCTGCGAAGACGAGGCCATGTATAATCTTGTCAGAGCCAGGTATTCGCCAAAAAGGCGAACGCATGCCTGGGAGTAAACATATCGTAAGAATGAATACGCCCGAGGCAAGCGTTAGCTTATAGTCCCAGAGATGTCGTAATAGGTAGCGTAACATTGGTCTGGGCTTAGGAGTGAGAGCGGTCTACAGCTCGCAGTAGAGATCGCTGTTTGTTAGATTCTTGCATGGGTTGGTCCAGCTGTGCCCGTTGTCGAAGATACTATCACTCTGCTTGGGCCCCCAAGTGCCAGCAGGGTAGCCGTAGAGCGGGAAGTCGTCCTGCTCCCAAGCGCGGAGGATGGGGTCGAAGAAGCGCCAACTCATCTCCACTGCATCGCTGCGGGTAAAGAGAGTTGAGTCCCCAATCATGCTGTCCTCGAGGAGTCGTGAGTAAGCATCGCCCGAGGCAAGACCACCGAGCTGGTCGTAGGTGAAGTTCATTTGCACTTTTTTGACCTCAAAGCCTGAGCCTGGGACTTTGGCCCCGAACTTGAGGACAATCCCTTCGTCGGGTTGTATACGGATAACCAGCTGGTTGGGTATCGTACGCCCAGCAGCATCGGCGAACATCTTGTGGGGCGTAGGCTTGAAGTGGATAACAATCTCCGTTACCTTGGTAGGCATCATCTTACCAGAGCGCACATAGAAGGGTACACCATGCCAGCGCCAGTTGTCAACGAAGAGCTTCATCCCAAAAAAGGTTTCCGTTCGGCTCTCGGGGTCTACCTTGTCTTCTTGGCGGTAAGCGACATGATGCTCACCTTTCCAATCACTCTCGGTGTATTGCCCACGTATCACATGGCTACGTATCTCGTCTGCGTCTAGTGGGCGGAAGGATTGATAGACCTTCACTACCTCGTTACGGAAGTGATCGGCATTAAACTGCACGGGAGGCTCCATGGCTACAAGGGCAAGGAGTTGTGAGAGGTGGTTCTGTACCATATCGCGCATAGCGCCCGTCTGGTCATAGAATCCGCCACGGCTCTCCACGCCCATATTCTCTACGGCCGAGATCTCCACCCGATCGATATAGTTGCGGTTCCATAGAGGCTCGAAGATGCCGTTGGCAAAGCGTAGGGCCATAATGTCCTGTACCGTCTCCTTGCCGAGGAAGTGGTCGATGCGGTAGAGCTGATGCTCTTGGAAGCACTCCTGGTATATTTCGTTGAGCTCACGGGCCGTTTGTAGGTCTGTGCCGAAAGGCTTCTCTATGACAATGCGGCGTATGGGGCGAGGAATACCGTCCTCACCACGATGAGCATCGATGCGGCAACGTCCGTTCTCGCACTCCTCCTTGTTTAGTCCTACACTACTAAGATGTAGGGGCACAAGGCCGTATAGAGAGGGCGGAGTAGAGAGATAGTAGATATAGTTGGAGGGGTTGTCGATAACATCATCGAGCTCCTCTAGTCGTGCTTTGAGGCGTGGATATTCGCTCTCTATGGCGGGGTCCATAGCGAGGTAATATACCGAGCTTAGGAACTGCTCTGCTAGCGAAGTATTATACTCGCCTGCAGCTAGGTAGCGCTGTAGGTTTTCGTCTAGGTGTGGGCGAAAATCGGCATCGCTGTATGAGGTACGCCCAACGCCTAGTACAGCGAATCGCTGTGGCAGTTTGCCCTGCTTAAAGAGTTGATAAAGCGAGGGTATGAGCTTGCGCTTGGTGAGGTCGCCTGAGGCTCCGAATATCACAAGGATAAGGCTATCGGGCTTGCGGAGAGTTTTATTCATAGGTACCGTGCGCTGCTATTATACGTTATAAGTCGTGGATGAAGTATTACCACCGTGTCCGGTCCAATTCTCGTGGAAGAACTCGCCACGTGGGCGATCAACACGCTCGAAGGTATGAGCCCCGAAGTAGTCGCGTTGTGCCTGTAGCATATTGGCTGGCAGACGGTCGGTCGTCAGAGAATAGAAGTAGTTTAGAGCCGTTGCAAAGGCCTGTACGGGGATGCCGGCAAGGCTTGCCTGAGCTACTACCTGACGCCATGCGGGTAGTGCAGCCTGTATCTCGGCACGGAAATATTCGTCTAGAAGCAGGTGGCTTAGCTCAGCATTGCGCTCGTAGGCGGCTGCTATCTGTCCGAGGAAGCCCGAGCGGATGATGCAGCCACCGCGCCATAGGCGGGCGATAGAGGCGAGGTCGAGGCCCCAGCCACGCTCACGGCTAGCCTGCTGCATGAGTCCGAAGCCCTGTGCATAGCTCACTAGCTTACTGGCATACAGACAGTCGTGTAGCTGTGCTACCAGCACCTCTGCCTCAGCGTCTAGGTTGACCTTGCGTCCGAAAGCCTTGGCTGCCTCTACGCGTAGGTCCTTGCTCGCTGAGAGGCTACGCTCGTATACAGCGGCAGAGATAAGGTTGAGTGGCGTACCGTATTCTAGAGAGTTGATAACGCTCCACTTACCCGTACCCTTCTGCCCAGCGGTATCTAGGATAAGGTCGATGAGGTAAGCCCCCTCGCTATTCTTGTGGGCGAGTATCTCTGAGCTAATCTCTATGAGGTAGCTATTCAGTTTGCCCTTATTCCAGTCGCCAAGGACACGGCTCATAGTATCGTTGTCGAGTTTACCCTGCTCCTTCATCATACCGTAGGCCTCAGAGATGAGCTGCATATCGCCATACTCGATGCCGTTGTGTACCATCTTGACGAAGTGCCCAGAGCCTCCACCACCGACCCAGCTACAGCAGGGAGCGCCATCCTCAGCCTTAGCAGCGATCTTGGTGAAGATAGGAGCGATGTGCTCCCAAGCCTCTACGGCTCCACCAGGCATAATAGCAGGGCCGTTTAGTGCGCCCTCTTCGCCACCCGATACGCCTGCTCCTACGAAGTAGATACCACGCTCGCGTAGATAGGCTTCGCGGCGCTCGCTATCCTCCCAGTTGCTGTTGCCACCATCTATGACAATATCTCCAGCCTCTAGATAGGGGAGTAGCCCCTCTATGACAAGGTCTACGGGTTTGCCTGCGCGAATCATCATCATTATCTTACGAGGGCGTTCGATAGAGGCGACGAAAGCTTGTAGGTCTGTGTAGCCTTCGAAGTTTTTGCCTGCACCACGCCCCTCGATGAAGTTCTTGACCACATTGGCCTCTGCACCCTCGGCACGGTTGTATACGGACACACGGAAGCCGTTACGCTCCATATTGAGGGCGAGATTCTCACCCATCACAGCTAGGCCGATGAGGCCTATATTTGTCTTGCTCATATTGTATAGATATTTGTTTCGTTTTTATATAACCGCAAAGTTAGCGCCTTGGTTGTCATTGAGCAATAAGGCTCCTCTATTGTACGATGAGCTGGGACGAATATTGAGCCTATTCAGCCTTATCTAGAATGTTAGGTCAAGTGCTAGGTTGCCGAGGTATTTGCTCTAGGAGTGGGCTTAGTCTGCTGTACTCGTCTTATCTGTGGTCAGAGCCTACTGACCTCTTATCCCTTGGTCAGTGTACAGATGTTCACTAGCGTATGTACAGAGTCCGATGTCTTCCCTCGAGAGTAGTTGACAGTTTAGGTCGTAGTCCGACTGATAACGTTTACAGTTCTCTTGGCACTCGTACTGAAAGCGTGGACAGTCTCTCGTGTGCTCAGGTAGAGGTCCTCCTATTCTCTAATGCTCTGCACTTGTGGTCTGTCATCGAGTCTGTCGGCTAGCGCCCTGTAGCTCGGTCTGCGTCCCAAAATTAGCTATCTTTGTATGCAAATAATTAGATGCTAAGAGTATGAATCATCCACTGCATATATACAATACGCTCAGTCGAGCCAAGGAACAGTTTGTCCCCCTGCAAGCCCCTCACGTAGGGATGTACGTCTGCGGGCCTACAGTCTATGGCGATGGGCACCTAGGGCATGCACGCCCTGCGATTACTTTCGATCTCCTCTATCGCTATCTGATGCACTTAGGCTATAGGGTACGCTACGTGCGTAATATTACCGATGTAGGGCATCTAGAGCACGATGCTGATGAGGGCGAGGATAAGATTGCTAAAAAAGCACGTCTAGAGCAGCTAGAGCCTATGGAGGTCGTGCAGTATTACCTCAATCGCTATCACAAGGCTATGGAGCGCCTCGGGGTCTTGCCTCCTAGTATAGAGCCAATGGCCTCGGGGCATATTATCGAGCAGATAGAGCTAGCGGAGCGTATCCTAGAGGCTGGCTTTGCTTATGTTAGTGATGGCTCGGTATATTTCGATGTGCGTAAGTATGACGAGGTATATGGCTATGGTAAGCTGAGTGGCCGCAATATAGAGGATATGCAGCACACGACACGAGAGCTGGATGGTGTGCAGGAGAAACGTTTCCCGCTCGACTTCGCACTATGGAAGAAGGCTCAGCCCGAACACATCATGCGCTGGCGTAGTCCCTGGGGGGAGGGTTTCCCTGGATGGCATGCCGAATGTACGGCTATGGGACGTAAATACCTTGGGGATAGCTTCGATATCCATGGCGGTGGTATGGACCTTGTTTTCCCTCATCACGAGTGCGAAATAGCCCAGTCGGTAGCCTCTAATGATGGACATGAGATGGTGCGCTATTGGATGCATAACAATATGATCACCATAGCGGGCAAGAAGATGGGTAAAAGTCTCGGTAACTTCATTACTCTCGATCAGTTCTTCACTGGCGAGCACGAGCTACTGGCACAGGCCTACAGTCCGATGGTCATTCGCTTTTTTATCCTCGGGGCGCACTACCGCAGTACGCTAGACTTTAGTAACGAGGCACTACAAGCAGCTGAGAAGGGGCTACAGCGCCTCCTCGATGCGGCAGCCCTCCTCGATGGACTGCGTGCTGGTGAACGTGGTGAGACGGATATCAAATCCCTAGAGACTCGCTGCTACGAGGCCCTTAATGACGACCTTAATAGCCCTATGGTGATTGCTGAGCTCTTCGAGGCTAGTCGTATTATTAATAGCGTCCATGCGGGGCTGATGAGTCTCGATGCGGAGCAGCTAGAGGAGCTACGTCGTATTTTCCGCCTCTTCTTCTTCGAGCTGCTAGGCATGCAGGATGAGCGTAATAGTGGGGGGGCCTCACAGCAAGCTTTCTCCGGTGCGGTGGATCTACTACTGGAGCTGCGTGCTACCGCCAAAGCAAATAAGGATTGGACGACTAGCGACCGCATCCGCAACGAGCTAACAGCCCTCGGCTTCGTGATTAAGGACACGAAGGAAGGGACAGAGTGGAAACTATCCTAATATCTCCTAACTAAATGACCCTACTGAGCATCATCGTCCCAGTTTACAATCGTCCACAAGAGCTGGAGGAGTTGCTGGCGAGTCTTAGCCGTCAGAATTATCGCAACTACGAGGTAATCATCGTAGAGGATGGCTCTAGCCTGCCGAGTGCTGATGTCGTCGAGCGCTACCGCTATGCCTTACCACACCTGCGCTATCTCTCGGTTCCCAATGGAGGGCCTAGCCGAGCACGCAATATAGGGGCACGAGAGGCCGAGGGGCAGTATATATTGATATTGGACTCTGATGTGGTGCTCCCAGAGGGATATCTAGAGGCTGTAGAACGGGGTATAGCACGGACAGGGGCGGATGCTTTCGGTGGCCCTGACGCTGCTGCTCCTGACTTCAGCCCGATGCAGCAGGCAGTAAACTTCGCCATGACGAGCTTCCTGACAACGGGAGGCATACGCGGAGGGAGTGCTTCGGCTATGGAGCAGTTCAAGCCCCGTACCTTCAATATGGGCTGTCGTCGCACGCTTTTCGAGGCTCTAGGGGGCTTTAGCGAAGATATGCGTTACGGCGAAGATATTGACTTTAGCCTACGTTTGATTGCTGCAGGTGCTAAGGTTTGCTTGTTTCCCGAGGCCTATGTGTACCACAAGCGTCGTGTAGACCTACAGCAGTTTTTTATGCAAGTGCACCACTCGGGAGAGGCCCGTGTAGCATTAGAGAAGCGTCATCCAGGGACAACGAAATTCGTACACTTGCTCCCTGCTGTCTTTACGGTGTTTTGCCTCTTAGCTCTGCTGAG
>JAXFXP010000116.1:0-3268 GCA_034091595.1 Porphyromonas sp. | reverse complement strand
TCTTAGCATCGTGAGCATACTCTAGTATGCCCTCTTGCTTAGACTCGGGGCTCACCCGACGGTACCCTTCCTCCAAAAGGAACTGATAGAAGGCATCGCTGTACACCTCAGACACGTTGGCTCCTACTAGAGTAGCAGCATACAGCATTTTGTCCCCATAGCCTACGAACTCATACTTAACCTGAGGGAATACAGCACTCAATGTCGCAAAAGTATAGTCTGGTACGGCTGGTCTAGCATTCCCATCGGGTGAGGCTTGTAGCTTGCTGCCTCTAGCCTTCTCAATACGCTCAATAGAGGCAAAGTCTCCCCCCCAATCCGTAGAGGGTAGGTAGTAATGTAGCTGACCCCGCTGTTTTACCTGCAGCTGCTTGCTCTGTCCACCAGCACTAAAGGTGATATTACCAATGCGGCTCTCCGTCGTCGTATTAGCCTCTACACGTAGTGCAAGCTCCCCCATGCGAGGACGTGCCAACACTTTTAGCCATTCGACATCTGAGCTAGCTGACCAGGTGTCTGCATTAGACTTGGTTATCAGGCGAATATCTCCACCTTCTTTCCCGACATCAATATAGGACGAAGCATCTAAGCCAAGATCAACGCTGAGCCCTTCTTGCCCACGTTGCTCTACAGACAAGCTACGTGTTAGCCCTGCAGCAGTAACTACTACCTGGGCTCGTCTGGCAGTCATAGTGGTGTTGGCTCCGATCCGAAGCAGTAGATTCTTTCCCGCAGGGACAGCCTCTAACCAATCGGCATCAGCGATGGCAGTCCATTGCTTCTGGTTTGTTACAATTGGTATGACTTGCTCACCTTCCTCGGGGGCTAATGCTAAGGTTGTCGCCTCTCCGATTTCTAGCTGAGGTTCATCCAACTGGTCATTCTGACAAGACGGCATAAGTAAACAGATACCTAATGCCCCGACAATAGATAACAGTTGTTTCATCTGTACTAGTGCTAATAAGATTATATGCAAAGAACGAGAGTGGTCCTCTATAGAGGTCTAATATGGCTCGGCTACTGCCTAATGGTCTGGATGATAACTATTCTTCTAGAGAAGGATAGCCATTACTGATAGCGTTTATACTTCAATACTACGGAATATGTTCTTCGGGGCCGTGATGATGACAGGTCTATCCTCGGCTATTCCTACGACAAATATACCAATTAATTAAATACACACACATATATACAGCTATATTTATTATAAATAGGGGAAAGTTAGGCTGTATATCAACATAAAGAGGTTCCCTAGCAGAGCTTACGGGAAGTTCATACGCAGATGAACAACTGTACTCTCACCAGTAAATATCCAGGCATACACTGATGGGCAAAGGACGGAAAACCTCAATCAGACCCTCTGGATAAAGGGGGGACCTCCAGAGAGTTGTAGAGCAAAGAAAAGCAAGGCCCAGGAGTATTGCTCTGAGCCTTGCTAAACGTAATGAATACGGGATATGTCTATAATGTAATGATCACAATGGGTCGATGTCGTAATGTATCTGCACACGACGGCTCTCGGGATGATAATGACGCAGCTGCTGCTCAGCCAGGCGCATACCCCTATGCTCGCTAGAGTAAGCCTGAGTGTACGGACGACGGCATATAATCTCTCGTATATATTGTCCATCTACACGAGCTACGCTCGGAGTCTGGACATCGCTGACCCAGATACCCTCTAAGTGCTGACGCAGATAGAGGACAAAAGCACTAGCTACGGTGCCAAGCAGTGCCTCAGAGATAGACTTCAGTTTAATAGTGCTTAGGCGGTAAAAAGGAGGGAAAGCTGTTATCTGACGGATTGCCAACTGTTCCTCGATAAACGTAGCGTAGTCCTTGCGCTTTAGAGCTTCGATAAAGGGTTGCTCGGGCTGCGCTGTCTGCAGCACCAGCTGTGTGCGCCTACCCGAATGCTCTCCCCTACTGTGCAACATCAGCTGATAAAGGAGCTGATAACTACGCTCCTCATTACGGAAGTCAGGGTAGCCCAACAAGCTCTCTAGCTGTACCACAGCTATTAGACCGATGTTATCCCATATTGGCTGACCCTTGATAAGCTGCGTGCCAACGATAATATCTACATCCCCCGCATTCACCCTATCGTGTACTTCCTGCCTACGTGCAGCGCTCTGCAAGGTATCGCTATCTAGACGAAGTACCCGTGCATCAGGGAATAGCTCCTGCACCTCCTCCTCGATGCGCTCGGAGCCATAACCTACGGATTGCAAAACTGGGCGTATATTCCCCTTGTGCTCTACCGAGCTCTCATGGCACGATGGACAAGCCGAAGGCAGCGGGCTTGTATAGCCACAGTAATGACAGCGCAATAAGCGCTGGGAAGAGTAATAGCTAAGGCTTACATCGCAATGCGGACAATCAATACCAGACTTACACGAGGAACATAATATATAAGGAGCATAGCCCCGACGATTCTGTAGCAACAAGACTCGTCGCCCCTCAAGCAACTCCTGCTGTATCATCTGGCAGAGTGGGTCAGATAAGCTGCGTCCGTAAGGTAGCTGCCCACGCTTCCTAAGCTCCCCTAAGTCTAAGGTTTGAATACTTGGCAAGCCCCCTACTAGTGCTATCTCTCCTAGCTCTAGGCTCTGATACTTACCTCTCCTTAGATTGAAGGTAGCCTCAGCCGATGGGCTAGCACTCGCTAATACTACGGGGATGCTCTGCTTTGCCCCTAGGTACAAAGCCACATCGCGAGCATGAAAGTAAGGGGCTGCATGCTGTTGTTTGTATAGATACTCCTGCTCCTCATCTACGATAATCAGCCCGAGCTTATCGAATGGCAAGAATAAAGCCGTACGTGTGCCCAGCACTAGGCAAGGCTCTGTACCACCAGCTAGTAGTTGATACAGCTCACTACGTTTGTGCTCATTGACCTGCGGATGGTAGTAATAGATACGCCCTGCTGCAGCAGTAGCGAGAGCCGATAGATAGCAGCCTGAGGACGGACTATCCTGAGCAGATGGACTCAGCATAAGCACTTGCCGTCCCTCGGCTATCGTCTGACGCACCAGCTGTATGATAGCAGCTTGTTTCTGCTCTATCTGCGGTGTAGATAGATAGCTTACTTGGGATGGTAGATGTATATAGCCTAGCTCTGGGCTTTCTATCAAAGTGGAGCTAGACTCCACACATGTCAGACGGCTCTCTGCTAGCTCTACAAGCTCTAGGATACCTCTATCTACCAGCTTCTTTATAACGGCAGATCGTCCACTATCAGCTCGGCTCAGCTCTATACGAGGAATACAGG
>JAXFXP010000115.1:0-17385 GCA_034091595.1 Porphyromonas sp. | reverse complement strand
AAAATCAAGCTGTATGAGTATATCGATGGAGAAGAGCAGTTTGATGCTGAGCATGAGATGTCTTTGGGCTCGCTACAGGAACGCTTTGGCTTGTCCTATGCTACGGTGGCAGATGCCCCCAGCAGGGAGGTACGCTCCTATTATATTAGAGAGCTACACTACTTCGACCAAGCTCGCTCTGTACAGGGGCTTCAGGTAGAAGCCCTCTGCCCTATACTCTACACTATAGGCGACTACGGAGAGGTGCCAAAGCCTCTCTTTTGGGTGAAGTATAGCGAGCTGAAGCCTTACCTCAATACCCCCCGTCCGCTAAGTGCCCGCAATGAAGCTGTCCGTGGCACTTATGATGATTTTTTTACCCTGACTATGTACTATGGAGATATCGTTAGAGCCCAAGGGCTAGGGGCCAAGAGCTTGCTAGAGCAAAGTGCTAGTACTGAGGACTTACGACAACGTCAGACTAAGGTAGAGCAAGAGCTACAGGCTATCAATCCGGGATTATCACTACCAGATAGCATAGTTACTAGGAGTACACGCAGGTACAAGCAGAAGAGCAAAGCGCAAAAAGCAAGCTCTACGGCATCGAAGCCTAAAGCTAAGACTACAACATTATCGGCTAGAGGGCTAAGCTGATTTAAGGAAATATATAAGTAATGTATTACCTTTGTAGTATGTACAAAGTAATGCAGCAACCTATATGAGCAACAAGTCCACTCGCCCTATACCCGAACCAACACTGCGGCGCTTGCCTTGGTACCTGTCGCACGTAAAGCTTCAGTATGCTTCGGGGCAACGTTATATCTCATCGACAGCTATAGCCCAAGGGGTAGGTGTCGAGCAGTCTGTCGTAGCCAAAGATCTTTCCTGCGTGAATATACAGGGACGTACCAGAGTCGGCTACCAAACACAGATGCTTATAGAGGTATTAGAGGAGTTCCTAGGATTTACGGAGCAGCACAAAGCTGTACTTGTAGGGGCCGGTAGCCTCGGTAGTGCCCTACTGTCAGACAGGGGCTTGCAGCATTTCGGTTTGGAGATTGTGGCAGGCTTCGATGTTAATCCAGAGTGTATAGGCAACTGTATAGCAGATATCCCTATCTATCATATCGACGAGCTAGCAGCCATTAAGGAGCAGTACGGTGTACGTATTGCTATCCTAACTGTACCCATTCGTCAGGCTCAGGAAACGACAGACTTTTTGGCCGACCTTGGCTTCAGTGCTGTCTGGAACTTTACACCGGTACGCATCAAGGTGCCAGAGGGTATGGTGGTGCAGAATACCTCTATGTATGCGCACCTAGCGCTCATCTTTACGCGCCTCAAAGAGCAGGATACTCTGCGCAAAGGTGCGAAGAAATAAGTACTAGTAACTAGTGAAAATACTCGGATTAGGCTTCAATTACCGGAGCCATTGCCAGGAGTCGTTGGCCATGCAAGGGCAAGAAGCCCTTGTAGAGAGTGTGGAACCTATTATCTTCCACAAGGGGGATTCGATACTACGTGTTGGTAAACCCTTTTACTTGCCAGACTGGAGCGAGCAGATAGACTACGAGGCCGAAATCGTGGTAATGATAGACCGCGTCGGCAAATATATATCGGAGCGATTTGCACATCGCTACTACACACAGCTTAGCATTGGCTTGGATCTTACAGCTCGAGACCTGCAGCGCCAAGCTATAGCTCTAGGTCGTCCATGGACAGAGAGTAAAGCCTTTGACAACTCTGCCGTTATTGGGACATGGATAAATAAGGCCGAACTATCTTACCCAGATCAGGCGATAGAGCTACGCCTAGACTGTGATGGCCATACGGTACAGCGGGCCCTTAGTAGCGATATGATACATAGTATAGACCGTATTATAGCCTACGTGAGTCGGCAACATACCCTCAAGATGGGGGATATAATCTTCACAGGGACACCAGCTGGCGTTGGCTCTTGCCACGCAGGACAGCGTTTCGAGGGATACCTCAATGAGCATAAACTCCTAGAGCTGGAGATACGCTAGAAGTCTACATTCTAACTAGATAGAACACAATGAGTTTGTCTAAATATAGAGCTGATATAGATGGTCTGCGCGCCATCGCTGTGCTCTCGGTAGTCATCTTTCACCTGCATGGTGCTTGGCTACCGAGTGGCTTCCTCGGTGTCGATATTTTCTTCGTTATCTCTGGATTTCTGATTACTTCCATCATATATCGAGATATTCAGGGCGGCAGCTTTACCTTCAAAGATTTTTATCTGCGACGTATCAAACGTATCTTGCCTGTCTTTTTCGTAGTTCTGTTTACTGCGATATTGGTAGGTATTTTCTTGATGCCAGTAGAGAATAATTTCGTGGAGCTAAAGAAGAGTGCTTTGGCCTCTACTTTCTTCGCAGCTAATCTTTATTTTATGCGAGGGGGAGGGTACTTTGACCCGAATCTGGAGGATAAACCCTTCCTACATATCTGGTCCTTATCAGTCGAGGAACAGTTTTACTTTGTTTTCCCCATCCTCCTAATCTTGCTGTTGCGCTATGAGTGGAGCCGCAAGTATAAGTATCCGATTCTTTTGTCTTTGGGAGCTGCGACCTTAGGTCTTTCTTTTGTTAGCCTAGAGCCCTTAGGGATAGACTGGGATACCTATTATATGCCTCACCTCCGAGTGCCAGAGATGCTTGTTGGTGCATTATTGGCGATGGCTTGGTCTGATGGCTTACTGCGTAAGTTTGAGGATAAGCTTGCCAGCAGGCTTAGTCTACTTTGCCTAGCTGTTCTTTTCGTCTGTTTTTTCCTTACAGGAGTCTTCGTTCCTCCCTTCTTCCCAGGAGTAGCGAGTCTAATCCCCTGCATAGCAGCAGCAGGTCTTCTTTATCTCAATGCCCAGCCCACGAGTAGCTCGCGCCTGTTGTCTAACGCCTTTGTTGTTTGGATTGGGAAGATTTCGTATTCTCTGTACCTATGGCATTGGGTGGTACTAGCTTGGTTTCGCTATGTTTACGGTGTTGGCCCTCTAGAGCCCCAACAGCTTGTGGTGGCAAGCCTTCTGATGCTGTTCCTTTCCGTCCTAAGCTACTACTTCGTAGAGCAACCTACGCGCCATTGGAAAGTAAGCTTTCGTTTAGGTGCATCTCTATATTACTTGCTTCCTGCTACTCTTGTATTGTTGCTTTACTTTGTACCAGCGAAAGTGTATCATAAGAGTTATTTGCCAATTGAATATACGTCGCTAGGCACTACAGAGGGAATGCTGTTTAATAAACTTAGGGGGCCAGGTTTATTGGGAGATAAAAGTAAGACCCCAACTGTTTTAATCGCTGGAGATTCCCATGCGGCCCATTTGGGGGTATTTTTTGATGAGGTGGGGACTAAGGAAGGATGGTGTGCTTATACATCAGCTGCATCAAGCAACCCCTTCTTCTTCGACTATGTCTATCCTTACAAAGGAAATGAGAAATTGTTTGTTAATCTGAGGAATCAGCATTTGTCGAAAATATACAGACAGTTTGATATTATAGTACTGCCAGTGCATTGGGGAAATCGTTATTACGAGCTCGATGATTGGGGCTTCAAGAATGCATTGTTTTATACATTAGAGAGGCTCTCGCGTGAGAATAAGAAGGTGTATCTCGTTAATTCATTATCAGAGGTGCGTAGTGAGAGACAAGTGGAATACTATTTGTATAAGAAAGGGATAAGTATACCGTCTAGCCGGGATGTGCTGGGAGATGTGCATCGACTGTCGGTAGCGCGTACCTCTTACATTAAGGAAACAGTTCAGAAGAGATTCCCTCAGGTGCGATGGGTTGACTTGACGAAGTATCTTCCAGACGACTTGTTCTATGAGGGGAAGCCTATTCTTCAGAATGAAACACATTTAAATGCTTATGGAGCTAGGAGTTTGGCGAAAGAGTTTCTTAAGCACGGGGATAGGCTGATTGAACCGTAGGAGGCAGGACTTTTGGCTAGCTAACGATAGCTTATTACTGTTAGAAATAATGGGTGATTTTATCTCTGACAGCTTTGTTAATGGAGCGTTTGCATAGCCTAGACAGGCGAAAATTCTATAGATTGGCTTGTGTTGCATTAGTATATTACTTGCCCCTGTGATACTTTTATGCTGTAACAGAATAGGCGCGGTACGAGAAAGGTATTGCGCCTATTTGTGCTAGAGTCCCTTGAAAAATACCTAGCTTAATTAAGCCTGTAGGCTTATGCTCTCACTATCTATGGGCATAATCTTGGCTATACACGAAAGTTAAAATTGCAGTACTGCATTTGGAAAATACAGTACTGCAATTTCGACTTTGGAGTACTGCAATTTTTTGCTTTTAGCAGTACTATGGATATCTTACTCTACAATGGAGAGGACTCAAGGGGGGTGTTATCTGAGCCCGTGCCGTACAGAGGTCTTCTAGTTAGACCATCCCATTAGGAATTTGCTTTATGTTGGTTCAGTGCGGGGTTGGCATACATCTCTAGGATTCGCTCTATGAGGAAAGATGTGTCTGCGGTATAGCCCTCGGGCATCTCTATGCGCGCTAATTGCTTGTCTAGATATTGTTCGAATGCCACTATATCCTCATTTGTGTAATGAGTTTTGTAAGAGTCTTCCCCTGTCAGCCTATCTGCTGCTATGTAGTTGATGGGGTAAAGTGTGTAGTTGCGGTGTATCTCCCTATCTAGTATTGCTGCGATAGCTTCTGGTCGCTCGCCTTCGGGAATCTCTGAGAAGTCGTAGGTCTCTAGGAGTGTATTCAGTGGCTTGCCCAAGGTTTGGACCACTCTACCCTTGAAGCCAAGTACCCCTGTTTTCATATTGAGAGCGTCTTCGGCTTTGCTCTTCTTGTAGTCAGGCATATCTCTTTTAAGTTGCATCTCACGGGCTTTGAGGTAGTCGCAGGGGTCGTATTCGTAGCTGCAAGTCATCGGGATGATATTTAGCTTGCGTAGGTTATTTACGATACCTTTTTCTCCGCCTGATAGGCTTAGCATTTTCAGCAGTGCGGGCTGTGTGCGGTCGTTGGAGTCCTTAGCACGCCCTTCGCGCTGAGCTATCCACACGGGGGTACCACTCGCAACAGCTTCGTTCATATACCCAGACAGTTGTTTGGCTGCTAGTAGCACCTCACGACCTTGTAGGTTGCGTCGTACCAAGAAGTTGCCGTTGAGCTTAACAAGTTTCTCTACCCATGGGGTAACCAGTAGGTTGTCCCCAATGGCTATTTCTGGGAAGGTGCCGCCCGCTTCGTACACAAGGACGTTGAGGAAAGCTGAGTCTAGGATAATATCTCGGTGGTTGGATATATAGGTGCAGGCCTCTCCATTAGGGAGGTATTCGCTGCCTTGTAGAGGAGCTACGCTAGAGCAGGTATTCTTCATGATGAAGCGTACCAGGCCAGCGCTGAAGGCTTTTTTGAAGTCCGCTACACTACGGCAATGCCCGAGTAAGTCTGGTAGCTCGTCCCAGCTAGGCTTTGCTCCGAGGGCGCTATATATGGCTTTGAGCTCTGGATTACTGAGGAGCTCTTGTATGGCTGTAGGTACTTCTTGTGGAAGTAGTGGACGTATATCGTCGTATTTGCTGAAGTCCATAGTTTATTTGATTGAGCTGTTGATTATGTGGGAGAGGACCTCAGACATAGATAGACCTGCGGCTGCTACTTGCTGAGGTATGAAGCTAGTTGGTGTCATCCCTGGGGTCGTGTTTACCTCTAGTAGAGTAGGGTAACCATCGGCCTCTATAATATAATCGATGCGGATAATACCCTTCGCTTGTACGTAATCGTATATTGCTAGGGTTTGCTCTCGGATGAGCTCAGCTTGTTCGTTCGGGATACGTGCAGGGGTAATCTCGTCTACTGAGCCATTGTACTTGGCATCAAAGTCAAAGAAGCTGTTTTTACTCACAACCTCTGTTATCTCTAGGATAGTAGGGATGCCATCGTACATATAGGCTCCGCAGGTAACCTCTACTCCCCGGATGAGGGCCTCAAGTATAACCTCACTGCTCTCGGCAAAAGCGGTATACACTGCGGGGAGTACATCCTCTGCACGCTCTATACGGCTAGTGGCTACGCTAGACCCACCAGTATTGGGCTTGATGAAGATCGGGTATCCTCCGAGTGACTCCACTAGCTGCATAATCTGAGCATCGCTTTCGCCACCGACTAGACGAACGCTCTTGGCTGTACGTATGCCAGGGAACGAAGCTAGATAACGGTTGCAAGCGAATTTGTTGAAGGTTAGGGCCTCTGTCAATACCCCGCCAGTGTTGTAGGGGATGCCAAGTGTATCTAAATAGCCCTGGAGAATGCCATCTTCGCCTGGAGTGCCGTGTATGGTGATGTAAGCATAATCGGGACGTATGCTTTCGCCTTGGTAGTCGAAGCTAACATCTCCCTTTGTGATGACCTGTCGGGTACCATCTTCGTGTAGAATGTACCACTGCTCGGGTTCGATAACGTAGATAAAAGGGCGGAATAGAGCTCTGTCAATCCAAGAGTATATCCCCTTGGCAGAGCGTATCGACACATTATGTTCGCCAGAGTAGCCTCCGGCGAATATAGCAATGATAGGTTGGGATTTCATATTCATTCGTTATAAGAAACTGGTTTGCTTGTAAATTTGCGTGGATATTGTGCGACAATAGCTAGAGTAGTGCATACCCCTAATAATATAGGGTAATACATATAGCTCACAATACTGAGTGGGGAGATAGAGGCAAATCCTGCTGCCAACAGTAGCTGTGCTCCATAGGGCAATAGTCCCTGGGTCATACATGAGAAAGTGTCTAGTATGCTAGCAGTACGTCTGGGATCTATCTGGTACTTATCGGATATCTCACGTGCTACTTCTCCGCTTGTCAGGATGGCAATGGTGTTGTTGGCTGTGCATATATTGGATAATATGACGAGACTAGCAATCGCAAACTCTCCCCCACGTCGGCTCTGTACTCTACGCTCTAGCTTATCTAGTAGGTAGCTTAGCCCTCCATTTTGCTTTATGAGGGCTAGCATTCCTCCAGCTAGGAGAGTTACGATGATTAACTCATTTAGCCCTTTTATACCTTCTCCTAGGCTAGCAATCCACATCCATATATCTTGCCCAGTGAGTAGACAAGCTAGACCGCAGCTAACGATGCCGAGGGATAGAACTAAGAGAACATTCCAGCTAAGTAAGGCCGTGATAATGACGGCTAGATAGGGTAGGATAAGCAATACCGAGCCCATCTCGGGTACCGTATAATCTCTGATGCTAGTACCTGCAAAGGCATATATCAGGAGACAGACTATAGCAGCGGGAACTGTGATAAGGAAGTTTACCCTAAACTTATCCGACATCCCTACTCTCTGGGTACGTGTAGCGGCTATTGTGGTGTCGGATATAAATGAGAGATTATCACCAAAGAACGCTCCCCCTGCAACCAAGCCACATAAGAAGGCGGGCGATACGCCTGTGGACTCTGTAAGCCCCAATGCTATGGGTACTAAGGCTATGATGGTGCCAACACTGGTACCGATAGAGAGTGATATGAGGCAAGCGCCCAAGAAAAGTCCTGGTAGCAGTAGGTATGCTGGTAGTAAGTTTAGGATAAGCGCTACAGAAGCATCTATAGCTCCGATACTTTTAGCCCCCTGAGCAAATGCTCCAGCCAAGACGAAGATCCATATCATCGTGATGATGTTAGAGTTGGATGCCCCTTGGTTGAAGACGTTGATACGTTCCTCTAGGGTAAGACCCTTCGTCGTTGCAATGGCGTATACAGATGAAGCTACAAAGGCAACACTCAGGGGCATAGCATAGAAGTCTCTCAGGATAAGAGAGCTCACCAGGTAAATGATTAGAAAGACTAATAGAGGGCTAAGGCCCCAAATATTCGGAGTGTGTTTCTTGGTCGTCATGGGATTGCTATTAACCTCTACCGCCACTGAGAATCTGGGCTAGGCGTGGGAAGAGCTTAGAACAGGCTACATATGCATAGTAAGTAATAGTGGGAACTACTACTATGGTTATGAGTAAAGCTAGTATCTTCTCCTCGGTATTATTCCAGGGAATAAGCTTGTACAGGGTACCCCTTACGAGGTTGATAAGAAGGATACAGTGCGCTGCATACATAAAGAATACGGCCGGAGCCAGGCCAGCTAACATCTTGCTCAGTGAGGGCTTATATTCATATAGGTCTATAGCCAGGTTGATGCAGGCTAAAGCAACACAAAATAATAGATACATAGAGACTCCACTAGCCCAAGGCTCACTCATGAAAAACACACGCAATAGTGGGTATCCTAGCCCGAGTATATACGAAGGATAGCGCAGGCGACGTGCGTGCTGTATGATGCTCTCCTTGTGGAAGCCCATATACGCCCCAAACGCAAAGAATAATGGGATATGCCCTAGGCGAAGTGCTGGGTAATAAGAGACAAGCAGGGCTAAGCCAAGAGCGACGATACCCACTCTACGGTTTCTAATAAGCAGGTAGATGAGCGGACTAAGGATAACCAGATAAATGATGTCTCGGATATACCATAGTGGGTAGTCTATGGGGCGAATACTGATGAGCTCCCAGAACGGAGTGTTGTTTATAAGCCACTGTTCGTCGGCGTTGTAGCCAAAGTCTACACCATAGTGCTGAGCTATTGAGTTTTTGGCATATAGAGCACCGAAAGCGATGAGGTTCCATAGTAGGTAGGGGACGAGTAGGGAGGAGATACGTTTCTTTACCTCACCATAGTATACCGAGGCCTCGAAGCTCTGTAGTTTATAAAAGAAGAAATAGCCCGTGATAAGAGAGAATAGGGCTACAGCTGTGGGGCCGAAGCTGAGGCATAAATGCTCAAGCATCAGAAATATATTCTCTGAGCTAAACTCTAGAGGGATGGAAGTGTTGCGTAGGGTGATGACACAATGCGAAGCAATCACCAACAACGTAGCCGGAAAGCGTAACGAGTTGATGATTGCCGATTGCTTGAGAAATTCGTCTTTAGGTAGCATATTTATTGTCCTATTGATAGGAGGGTAAAGCCATACTTGCTAGGGGTGGAGTCGAAAACATTGCGTCCATCAATGAGTAAGGGCGTGCGCACTGTCCTGGCCAGCACATCCCAGGAGGGCATTCTAAACTCTTTCCACTCTGTAACGTGGAAGATAGCATCACTGTCGAGAGCGCAGTCGTAGATATCTTGTGCATAGCGTACTGTATCCTGGAGTAATCGCTTAACCTCGGGGATCGCTATCGGGTCGTAGACGCTTACAAGACAACCTGCTTGTAGTAGATCTGCTATTAGTACCAGGGCAGGTGCTTCGCGTATGTCGTCTGTCTCGGGTTTGAAGGACAAACCCCATACCGCAACACGTCGTCCCTCTATGTCCCCTCCGTAGTGGCTGCGGAACTTCTGCATTAATACCCGCTTTTGCCCTTCGTTTACGGCCTCTACACTCTCTAGTACCTGCAGGCGTTGCCCATGCTCTCTAGCTGTGTGTATGAGCGCTCGTATATCTTTGGGGAAGCATGAGCCTCCATAGCCGCAACCAGGATATAGGAACTTGCTCCCGATGCGTTTGTCTGAGCCTATACCAAGCCTTACTGAGGTAACATTGGCCCCCACTGCTTCGCAGAGGTGAGCGATCTCATTCATAAAGCTGATGCGTGTAGCTAGCATAGCATTGGCAGCGTATTTGGTCATCTCTGCCGAGGCTACATCCATAAAGAGAACTCTGAAGTTATTCAGGAGCATAGGCTTGTAGAGCTGTGTCATTAGCTCCTTGGCGCGTTCGCTGTCTACACCTACGACTACACGGTCAGGCTTCATAAAGTCGTTGATCGCATCCCCCTCTTTCAGAAACTCCGGATTGGAGGCAACGTCGAAGTCTATGCTGATCCCTCTAGCTACAAGAGCTTCGGATACAGTCTGTGCTACCAGATGACTGGTCCCGACCGGTACGGTGCTTTTGGTAACTACGAGGCAGTATTTGTTGAGGGATTCACCGATAGCTCGTGCTACATTCAATACGTGGCTTAGGTCTGCAGAACCATCTTCGTCCGAGGGGGTTCCTACAGCGATGAATACGATATCGACTTGGTCTAATACTTCACCAATCTGGGTGTGGAAGTGCAAGCGCCCACGCTCTGCACCACGACGAACCAGCTCGCGGAGCCCTGGCTCATAGATTGGTATCTCACCCTCACGGAGTCGGGCAATACGCTCGGCATTTATATCTACACAGTATACCTCGACACCCAAGTCCGCAAAGCATGCTGCGCTTACCAAACCAACGTATCCAATGCCAACGACTGCTATCTTCATAATCCTTACTTTATCTCTGTGGGGATATGCTGACGTATGCCTTCGGCTGTGGCCGCAAGCTCCTCTGCCGATTGTTGCAGCTTGAGGTAAACATTCATATCTCCGTTGTCCTTGAGTGGAATGAGGTGTAGGTGGGCGTGGTTGATCTCCAGGCCCATTACAGCGGTGCCTACTTTGATGCAAGCTGTATGTGCCTGTATGGCCTGGGCCACTTGCTTGGCAAAGCTCTGCATACGCCCTAGCTCCTCATCGCTGAGATCAAAATAATAGTCAACCTCTCTCTTGGGGACGATCAGGGTATGCCCTATTTGCACCGGGTTGATGTCTAGGAAAGCGTAGAACTCTGCATTCTCTGCAATGCGGTGTGAGGGTATCTCGCCTGCGATGATACGACTAAACAGCGTGGCCATAGTATACTGATGTAATTATTGCTTAGAAGCTAATCTCTATAATCTCGAAGTGCATTATCCCACCTGGCGTTTGTACCTCTACTTGTTCGCCTACTTTTTTGCCAATAAGCCCCTTAGCAATAGGAGTGTTTACTGAAATTTTGTTTTGCTTGAGGTCTGCTTCGCTATCAGATACGAGCGTGTAGGCTACCTGAGCCCCGTTTTTGAGGTTCTTGATTGTAACCTTATTCAGAATTTGTACAGTGTCTGTATTCAGACGGCTCTCGTCGATGATACGTGCATTGCTCAGGATAGCCTTGAGCTGAGATATCTTACCCTCTAGTAGACCCTGTGCTTCTTTGGCGGCATCGTACTCCGCATTCTCAGATAGGTCGCCTTTATCTCTAGCCTCAGCTATTTGGCGCGAAATCTCGGGGCGTTGTACTGCCTCTAGTTCGTTAATTTCGGCTACAAGTTTGTCGTAGCCTGCTTGGGTCATATAGTTATATGCCATAATAGGTTGTTTAGTTTATGTTCGTTATTAAGTAGAAAGAAGAAGCCCGAAATAGCCGCTCTGACCATATCGGAGTCACGACCTATCTCGACCTTCGTCTACTGCGAAGCACTGCTCTGTGCTTGTACGAGCAAAGTTAAGGAAAAAGAATGATGTAACCAATAAACCTAATTTGTTAAAAATATAAGCTCCGCTAGCGGAGGCTCTAGGGCTGGCTAGCGGAGGCTCAATGTTGTGGAAGCTTAGGCAAATCGTGCCGTTATTTCTTCCCGTATTAGGTCCCGAAGTTCCTCGTTTTCTACCAGCTGTAAGGTGTCTTCGCTGAAGGCGATAGAGAGCAGTCGCTTGGCTTCTGCTTTGGCGATACCACGCTGTTGCATATAGAATATAGCCTGCTCGTTGAGTTGCCCAGTGGTCATACCGTGGCTACACTTAACGTCGTCAGCATAAATCTCTAGCTGAGGCTTAGCCTGCATCTTGGCTGTTTTGCTTAGCAGGAGGTTGTTGTTGGTCTGGTACGCCTGAGTCTTCTGAGCATCAATGGCTACTAGTATACGTCCCGTAAAGACACCGTAGCTGTCGTCCTGTAGGGCATACTTAAAGAGTTCATTGCTCGTGCAGTGGGGTACGCTGTGACTAATGAACGAGAAGTTGTCGGTATGCTCTTTGCCACTGTTTACTACGAAGCCTCCGAGGCTGAGGTTGGCTCCTTCGCCAGCGAGGTCACAGTAGTAGTTATTGCGGGTCTTGCCGTTGTGGAGGGAAAAGAAGCATATATTGGCATCACTGCCTGCCTCCTGACGGATGTGGAGCGTGCTAATACGTCGGCTCAGAGCGCTCGTCTGCTCTAGGTCGGTATAGCGGAGTTTGGCACCAGCGCCAAGTACGATCTCCAAGCTCTGTAGACTCATACTACAGTGCTCCCCGACATTACGCTCACGGACTACTACCTCTAGCTCTGCATCTTCCTCTAGGATGATAACGGTACGGCGTGCCTCCAGCACTCGCCCGTTAGCCATAAGGAAAGACTCTAGCTCTAAGGCTTTCTCTAGCTTCGCTCCTTTGGGGAGGTGTATCAGTAGTGTCTCCTGATTGAGCCCAAGGCAAAGCTGAGCGAGTGGGTCTCTGTCTAGTTGCTCCGTAAGCGCTGAGGGAGAAGCCACACTGGGCAGTTTATCTATGGTACTACCAGCTGGCCAGGTTAGCTCCTCACGGTTGTCGCTGTATTCGGCCGTGCCATATTCCCATGCCTCGTCTAGCATGGCGTGTAGGTCTGTCCGCTGGTACTCCTCGCTGCGGAATGCCGGTAACCCTAGTGTGCGGAAGCGCTCTAGGGCTGCCTTTGCTTGGGCATTAGGAGCCGCGGCTAGACTGCATAGTTTATCAAGTATATTCATCTGGTAGTGGCTGTTTATTGTTCGTCCTTGAGCCAGTCATAGCCCTTAGCTTCTAGCTCTAGGGCTAGCTCTGGGCCACCACTCTTGACAATACGGCCATTATGCAGTACGTGTACGAAGTCTGGTTTGATGTAATCGAGTAGTCGCTGGTAGTGCGTGATTACGATGGTGCTACGCTCAGGGCTGCGTAGGGCATTTACTCCATTGGCGACTACACGTAGAGCATCAATATCTAGACCGCTGTCTGTCTCGTCTAGGATGGCAAGCTTAGGCTCGAGCATGGCCATCTGGAAGATTTCATTACGTTTTTTCTCACCTCCCGAGAAGCCCTCGTTTACGGAGCGACTAGCGAGGTTGCTATCCAGCTCAACGAGTGCACGCTTCTCCTTCATTACTTTGAGGAATTCGCTAGCGGACATAGGCTCAGCACCGATAGCCTTACGGTGCTCATTGACTGCTGCACGCATAAAGTTTACCATACTTACCCCAGGTATCTCCACCGGATACTGGAAGCTCAGGAACATCCCTAGGTGTGCGCGTTCTTCTGGCTCTAGCTCTAGGATGCTTTCCCCCTCGAACTGGATGTCTCCACCCGTTACCTCGAAAGCAGGATGACCCACAAGTACGGATGATAGTGTGCTTTTGCCCGCTCCATTAGGACCCATAATGGCGTGTATCTCGCCTGGTTTAATCTCTAGATTGAGGCCTTTGAGGATTTCCTTATCACCGATGTTGGCTCTGAGGTCTGTTATCTTTAGCATTGTTTTATTCTTGTATGACTTTGTTACTTGGGTATAATCACTCTCTTAATTATGGGATAGGGTTTATCCTACAGACCCCTCTAGAGAGATGCTGAGTAGTTTCTGAGCTTCTACAGCGAACTCCATAGGTAGTTTATTCATAACTTCCTTGGCGTAGCCATTGACGATTAGGCCTACAGCCTCCTCCACACCGATGCCACGCTGCTGACAATAGAAGATTTGGTCTTCACTGATTTTGCTAGTCGTAGCTTCGTGCTCGATGACAGCCGTATCGTTGTCTACCTGTACGTAGGGGAAAGTATGTGCACCGCAGGTGCTACCTAGGAGTAAGCTGTCGCACTGCGAGTGGTTGCGGGCATTCTCGGCATTTTTGCCCACTTGTACGAGCCCACGGTAACTGTTTTGGCTCTTGCCCGCACTGATACCTTTACTTACGATGCGACTACGTGTATTTTTACCGAGGTGAATCATCTTGGTACCTGTATCTGCCTGCTGGTAGTTATTGGTAACAGCGACTGAGTAAAACTCGGCTACGCTGTCGTCGCCTTGTAGTACGCAGCTGGGGTACTTCCAGGTAATAGCTGAGCCTGTCTCTACCTGAGTCCAGCTGAGCTTGGCACGTTCGCCACGGCAGATCCCTCGCTTGGTAACAAAGTTGTATATACCACCTTTACCGTCTTTGTCTCCTGGGAACCAGTTTTGCACAGTCGAGTACTTTACCTCAGCATCTTTCTCCACAATAATCTCTACTATGGCTGCATGTAGCTGATTCTCGTCTCTCTGCGGGGCAGTACAGCCCTCTAGATAGCTCACATAATAGCCCTCGTCGGCCACGATAAGCGTGCGCTCAAACTGGCCCGTGTTGATGGCGTTGATACGGAAGTAAGTGGATAACTCCATGGGACAGCGTACACCCTTGGGGATGTAAACGAAGGAACCATCAGAGAATACGGCCGAATTCATAGCTGCGAAGAAGTTGTCCTTCACAGGTACGACAGAGCTTAAATACTTACGTACTAGCTCTGGGTGCTCCTGGACAGCCTCACTAAAGGAACAGAAGATGATACCCTTCTCGGCAAGCTTCTCTTTGAAAGTAGTCTTTACCGAAACAGAGTCCATCACTGCATCTACAGCAATGCCACTGAGGATTTTCTGCTCCTCTAGCGGAATGCCTAGTTTCTCGAAGGTACGCAGTAACTCTGGGTCTACCTCGTCTAGGCTCTTGGGGCCTTCTTTTTGTTTGGGTGCTGCGTAGTAGTATATCTCCTGATAGTCTATCTCTGGGATTTTTAGTTGCGCCCAGTCTGGCATAGGCATAGCCTGCCAGGCACGTAGAGCATTGAGGCGGTACTCGAGCATCCACTCAGGCTCATTCTTTTTGGCCGAGATGAGGCGTACTGTATCCTCATTGAGACCTTTGCCGAGTGTCTCAGTTTCGATGTCGGTGCTGAAACCGTATTTATATTCACTTGACGTTACTTCGTCAATAATCTGTTCGTTTTCTGACATTTTATATGTGATAATCGCATTCTCCTTGATAACAAGGGGGCTTCTTCTTTTGTTTACTAGAGCTATAAACTAGGGGCTACGCCAGTAATCTGACATAGCCCCTTAGTTAAGTTTTGTAGTCTTAGGACTTAGTTTTCTCCCTCGGAGCTGTCGCTGCTGTCGTTACCGATGACATGGCTTAGTGCCTCTACTCGGCCAGCGCCTAGATAGCGGCGGCTGAAGTAAGCACTGCGGTTGTACTTCTCGATGATTACACCGCGGCTAGTGCTACTGTGTATCATAGAGATATCATCACCGTCGACGCTTATAACCATACCGACGTGTCCTACGCGTCCGCTACCAGCGCTACGGCCAGCAAAGTAGAGTAGGTCGCCAGGACGGATATCGCTCTGCGCTACGCGTCGTGTAACGCCAGACATAGCGCTACTACTACGTGGTAGCTTGATGTCCAAGCGGGAGAATACGTAGTTTACGAAGCCTGAGCAATCGAGGATTATGCCACCAGGACCACGTGAGCGATAACGCCGCCCGAGTAGTTCTTTGCCATATTCGATAAGCTTATTGACTTCTGACGAAACGACTTGTTCGGACCTTTCGCCTACAGACTCTCGTTGCTTCTTCTTCTTAGCTTCTGCCGTGCCAAGTCCAATAAAGAACATGACGCCAAGGAGAAGGAGCATCTTGCGTGTAAATAAATTCATCTTACTGTCTTTGTTTTGGGGAGAGCTGACTCTCCTAATTAGGGCATTGGGATGGAGCACGCTTTGCTCACGCATGCAAAGATACAGAAAAGGAACTAATACACAATGGATATAATATATAATGCGTCAGCCCTGATGCGGGGGCACTAACTATAGAGCTACGCCTGAGAGGTTTTATATACTACAACGAAGTGGCGTTGTGGCCAATGGATAATGAGAAGCAGTGGTATCTGTTTCTCTGCTCCTTAGTTTGTAGTCATATCTTTATCTCGTTGCTTTTGTTGGTCGGTTGCTTATTGGTACGGTGTTACCTTTGTCGTCGATGCCATCAAGCTCTATTACACGTCCGCCTATTAGAGGAGACCAAGGTATATGTATGCTTAGTTTACGAGTAACATTATCAGGATAGAGCATTAAAGATATGCCTGCTCGTTTCGTCTCGATAGGAGCATAAGAATAGCCAAACTCAGGAACGGGCTTTAGATACTCCCTTCTTTTGCGATGCAAGATGCGGGGCTTGCCATTCTTGAGTAGATAAAAGGTAGCTTCGTTGGTTTGCACGAGTGCATAGTTAAGCTCTATGTCTTGCTCTCGGTTTTCGAGACATAGATCAACTTGATTGCTATCCTTAATGTCTTTAAGGTACTTGACATAAAACAGCTTATTGTTTATACCCACAAGAGTATCCCCAAGGCTAATATTTTCCGCTTCGAGCTCCGCTTCTATTCGTGTAATCGTGTGCACACCGTTACGCCGTTCTACATCAAACCCATAGCTATTATAGTCTTGTAATATGCTCGCGAGGTATTCCAGAGGAACAGCATTTATCGTATCCTTCTTGAAGTTCATTAGAGGGAGAGCCTGATACTCTTCGGGAAATTCGAAGTACAACTTACGTTCAATATAATCAATTGTAACGGACTTGAAACGCCTAAGGAAGTTTACTCCTAGTAAATGCTCCCCCCTTGTGGATAAATTGATGCTACTCTTGGGGTAGACTTTGCCAGCCAAAGAAATATCGCACAGACTAATCGTGTCGTTCATACCTCCCTCGCCTTTTAAATATAAGGGCTCTTGAGCGAAGGTATTGACTTTGCATGAGTCTGTGTTAATCTGTAGTTCTCCCGAAAATCCTGTATCTAGTAGACACTCTATACGCTCGCCATTGGGTAGAGTAAGGGGGATAAATATCCGATCTCTATCGTTGAAGCGACAAGGGATAGCTATTCCTCTACCCCTTAGGTTCTTTTTGTTCCGACTAAGTTTTATGCGATTATTCTCATGGTCAAACTGCAGGATAGAGTCCTCAAGACATCAAGCCCTATTATTGGGCTAAAGTCATTGCCACCAGCTTTATTCCCCCCGTCATCAACAGCGACCCTCAAATCTTTCAAGTGGACATCACCCCAGATGAGATCTCGAAGCTCCAATTCGTGCCACTGCATTATAGAGTCATGTGCATTTCGTAACGGAATCTTTGGGAGTAACTCTGTCCTGTCTTGATATTGCTTACCAGCAACAATTGTTATGTCAGCCCCAGTGTCAAGGATCCCATGATGTGTATCGCCGTCGGCCACAAAGGTAACTCCATATCTCGATACATCTCGGCTCTCGATGTAATGCTCGCAGTAATCCAGCACCTTGGGATATGTTGCCTTCTGTGAGAAAGATGAGCACCCGACCAGAAGGGGAAGACTGAGAAAGAAATAAAGGATAAGCCTGAAAGATTTCATTTGATTTGATTTGACTGCATAGTTCTACAAAGATAATTATTTGGAACCAAATTGATTATCGAGTAGTTATTCTGACCAGGGCAACCGCATCAAAA
>JAXFXP010000114.1:0-5634 GCA_034091595.1 Porphyromonas sp. | reverse complement strand
AGACGATATCGTTACCACGAATGACTACCTTATTAATAGTAGCCTGTGGCCCCTCAGTGATGCGTACATCTAGAGACACAGAGTCTCCCTCTACCGAGCGCTCTACGGGGTCAATATTGGCGAAAAGGTAGCCATTATTGTAGTAGAGGTTCATCACGGCATCTTCATCGCTCTGCAGTCGCTCGCTCAGTCGAGACTGGTCGTATACATCACCAGGCTTCATCCCCAATACGTGCTTTAGTGCTTCGCTGTTGTACTTCGTATTCCCCACGAAGCGGATATCCTTGACGAAGTACTTTTGGCCCTCGTTGACACGTATATATATATCAGACTTACGTGAGCCGTCGTTGCGGGGGACTATACTGTCGGTTACGATCTCAGCATCTCGGTAGCCTGCTTTCTGATAGCGAGTAACTATGTTTTGTAGATCCTTGCGGTATTCCTCGTCTACAAGCTTCTTGCTACTAAATATCTCGAGGAAGCTAGACTTCCAGCGCTTGAGGGAGAAGGTTTCATTGGTTTTCTTCATCGCACGGCGTAGCTGGTCGTCGGATAGGACCTTATTGCCCTCGAAGTGAATCTCAGCAATCTTAGTCTTACCGCTACGATCGATATCGATGGTCAGGTCCGTGAAATTCTTATCACCAGAGGCTGGGCTCTGGTGTATAGACATTTTCATCTCGCGATAGCCCTTCTCGTCGTAGTACTTCTTGATGAGCTGACGCGTGCGGTCGAAGATATTAGGTGAGATTTGTGTGCCACGCTTTAGGCCGATGCGCTTCTCTAGCTCATCACGGTCGCTCTTGCCAATGCCTGTGTAGGTGACAGAGCCTACACGAGGGTTCTCGGTAAGCTGTATCTCTAGCCATACGTAGTTGCCAACATACTTAGTAACGACAATACGGGCATTAGAGAAGTAGCCATACTGCATATATCTATTGACAGCGTTGGTAAGGGCTACACCAGGTACCTGTATCTCGTCCCCAGGAGATAGCGAGGAGAGGCTCTTGAGCACGAACTCGTCGTAGTTGGGCGCTCCCGTAATCTTGACATCTGCTACAATCTTGGTCGTAGGACGTGCATAGTCTACCTCTGGGTTATCGATGCGCTGACCTGTTATCTGTAGCGTATCGATAGCCTTGGTATCTTGCCCCAGCATGGGTAGTGCAGAGACCACTAGCGTAAGGGCTAGTCCCAAAGATTTTTGTTTTGACAACATTATAATAATCTAACCTTTATCTAATCTTTATAACGCTTCTCGTTGCGGAATAGTATTTTTAGCACTAGCGCCTTAGTCTTCGTCAGTAAGCCTTATCTGTTCGCTTGTTTTGCCGTAGCGGCGTTCGCGCTCGTTGTAGTCTACGATAGCCTCTAGCAGAGCCTCCTTGCCAAAGTCGGGCCAGTAGCAGTCCGAGAAGTATAGCTCTGCATAAGCAACCTGCCAGAGTAGGAAGTTGCTAATTCGCTTTTCTTTGCCTGTACGTATCATCAGGTCGAGCTCTGGTAGCTGGCGAGTGTCTAGGTATTGCTCTACCAAGTCTTCGCTGATGCCTAGGCGCTGTGGGTCTAGCTCGTCCTCGCTCTCTAGCTTATCCCTCAGAATAGTATCTATCGTGCGTACCAACTCATCACGGCCACTGTAGCTGAGTGCCACGCAGAGTGTGATGCGCTCACCCTCGGCAGTGCGCTGTATCGTTTCATCCAGCTTGAGAAGCACGTGCTCGGGCAGGCGTGATAGGTCGCCAATAACCTGCACACGTACGCCCTGTGCAATGAGTTCGGGTGTTTCGTCATGCATGGCACGTACGAGCAGCTCCATAAGTAAGTTTACCTCCTCGTCGGGCCTATTCCAGTTCTCGGTGCTAAAGGCATAGACAGTAAGGCACTTGATGCCAAACTCAGCCGCAGCCTTGAGAGTATTACGCAGGGATTCCTGTCCCTGTATATGTCCGTCTGTACGTGGTAAGCCTCGCTCTTTGGCCCAGCGTCCGTTGCCATCCATGATGATGGCGACGTGCTGAGGAATGCGCAGCCCCTCCAGCGTTGTTGTAGGCGTATTCATAACTTCTCTATATCTAGCGACTAATACTAATCGCAGTTTTTTACATCCTTATATATCAACCAGCTTAGTCCTATGCTAAGCTCGGTCCAGCTATCACCGTGCCTAGACCAAGTGCCCTCAAGCCCAATAGGTTTAGCTAGAGCCTCGTTGCTGCCAAGAGCATCTAAGCGGTCGCTAGTACTGTAGTGCCAAGAGCCACGTAGCCTGATCTGCAGCTTTGGACTAAGCTGATACTTAATGCCTAGAGCAATATAGAGGCTAGGGCTGAGCACTTGCTTCTGCTCTCTAGCCCAGACTAGGCCAAGTCCACCACCCACGAAAGGGGTCCAGCTCTTGGTGCCGAGGTAACTGTAGTGGCTACCATAGCGATACCAGTTATATTCGGTGCCTAGCCGTAGCTCAGTGAGCTGAGTGTCGAAGCTGGCCTCTGCCGGGAGTGCCGATTGCTCCATCAGAGTCTTCCCCTTGAGCCTGTGATGGCTTAGCTCTGCAGACCACGATAGACGCAGACTCTGCCGATAGTAGGCCGAGATGCCTATCAGTGGCTGTGGCCTCATGCTGAGGGGCTGATACTGTGCATCCCCCGTGTAGTTGCTTATGCCAGCGGAGCCACCTAGCTCCCAGCCCTTATGCTCCTCGTACTGCCCCCATAGCGTGTAGGGGATAAGGAGGGCGATTAGGCTGGGATATACGAAGCCTCCTGACATAGTGGGCCTACTTGGTCTGTGCGTTTACTGCGTTTTGCTCTTGAGCAGCTCTCCTCTGAGGAGGCTTGTGCTGGCGTTATTGGCAGCATTAGCTCCACGCAGTACATATATATATGAGTCTTTGTTCCAAGCGATGAAGTTCGCCTGTTTCATATCCTCGATATTGAGTCCCTGTAGGGCTATGGCTGAGCTCTTGGTCCAGCTCTTTTTGTCTGTGCTATAGTATATGTCTAGGCCTGCCGCATTAGACTCTAGTCTATAGTAGCTGCCGTCGATCAGTAGGGTAGACATCGCACGAGGGAGCTGTGCCTCTATGAGCTCTGAGCTAAGGCTAGCCCACATAGTGCCGTTAGTGGTAAACCAAGTAGAGCGGTACGATTTGCCTAGCTCGGCGCTAGTCGTAGCTGCTACAAGCTCTAGCGTGCTACCGGTGTAACGGGCTGTCTGAGAGAAGGCCACTGCGTGGTCGCCAGACTTTAGACCAGGGAAAGTGCTGGGTACAAAGTTGCTGCTTACCTCTAGCTTGCCAGCGCTATAGACAGCGAAGAGAGCTTGCTTATCAAGGGATAGGCTCGTGTCGAGGTTGGTAGAGCGGCTAGGGGTAACCATCAGCGCTAGCTGTGGTGTCGTATTCTGCCCATAGGCAGGGAGTATACCTAGCAGGTCGTAGATACCGGTAGCGCCTGCTAGCGCTGCCCAGGTAGTACCCTGTAGCTGGTATAGTTTGCCAGCTGTAGAGAGGGCATACACACTGCTAGCATCAGAGGCTATACGCTTGATATTCTCGCCTGCGGGTAACCCCGTGAAGCTTACAACGGTAGGTACTGCTGTCGTAGATAGACGATAAAAGGTCTGAGTACCCTGCTGCACGTAGTAGCTCTCTGTACTGCCTGCTGGGGTGAAGGTATAGCCTGGTAGCGTACCTGTAAGTTGTGCAGGAGTACCGTTTAGCAAGCTCTGCCAAGAGATACTCTCTGGGTCATAGCTGTACTGGTTAATCTTCACCGTATAGCTGTAGCTGCGGTCGCTAAACAGCTTGTTTTTGACCGTGAGGTGTAGCTCGGTATTGGCAGGGATAGTGTAGGTTTTCTTGCTGTCCCAAGCCTCTGGTGTAGCATTTCCTATGGCGACCAACACCTCAGCCTCCTGGGCTAGTGAGAGGTCGAGGGTAATATCTTTGAGTTCCGTATTGTAGGGTAGTGGCTTACTGTTGGTTATTAGGCCACTCTCACTGCCGTGCTGTATTGAGAAAAAGAAGTCCGCAAGACCACTATTGCTCTCGGCTTTGATGCCGAAGCTAGTAATCTGTGCGGCTATGTTTTTATAGTCTTGTAGCTCGTAGCTCGACTGCTTGGTACAACTCGTCGTCGCCAGACCAGCCACGGCTAGGGACGTTATTAGGGTGAATTTGCTTACAATGCTCATTGCTGTAATTCTATCTTGATACTATCTATATAACGCCTGTGTTGGCATTGTCTGTATCATAATCAGGGCAAAGATACAAATTTTAGACGCTAGAGCTGAAATCCCTCTGGCAGAAAGTCTCGCACATCGCCTCCGAAGTGTAGTAGCTCGCGCACCACTGTAGAGCTGATGTGGGTGAATAGCTGACTCGCTGGGAGCAGTATAGTCTCCATATCGGCGATGTGTCGGTTGAGGTCGGCCAGCGTACGCTCGTATTCCATATCGGTACTGCTGCGTACACCACGGAGTAGGAAGCGGATTCCTCGCTCTTGGGCAAAGCTGACTGTCAGCCCATTGTAAGTGTAGACCTCTATACGTGGGTCTCCAGCATAATAACGCTTTATCTGCTCTAGGCGTTCTTCGGGGCTAAAGAGGTTGCGCTTGCTCTCATTGACACCGATGGCGATGATTACCTTGTCGAATAGCTGTAGCCCACGGGCTACTATATCGGCGTGTCCGCGGGTAAAGGGGTCAAAAGACCCCGCATACATAGCCGTTGTATTCATAGCTGTTTAGTCGTTGAGTTGGATCTTGTAGGGGCTAGGTGTGATACGCTGCTCGCGGTATAGGCGCCCTACGGCCATCTTGAAGCTTTTCTTGCTAAGCCCCGTTAGGCGCATTACCTCACCGGCATCACTCTTGTCTCCTATAGGGAGTGTACCGCCATGCTGTCTCAGTAGTCTGAGTAGTTTGCTGGCATCCCCCTCGGCTCTTTGGTAGCCTATGGGGCGTAGGCTGAGGTCTATGCGTCCATCCTCACGTATACGGGCCACATAGGCACGGTGCTTATCGCCACGTCGTAGCTCGGGCTGTAGACTATCATAATATATAATGCCCCAATGCTGGTGCTCTACGACAGCTCGATAGCCTACATCGTTGCGCTCAGCTATCATAATATCGACCTCGTCTCCGACCTGATAGCTGGGTAAGGTATTGCCGATATGCTTGCTGAGCTTAGCCGAGCCTACTATCTTACCACTGACCTGGTCTACATACAAATATATTAGGTAGTACTTGCCTTGCTCTAGGCGCCCCTGTTGCTCAGCGAAGGGCACAAAGAGGTCCTTGTGTATACCCCAAGCGACGAAGGCTCCAGCAGAGGATACAGCTACGCACTCCAGCAGTGCTACCTGACCAACCTCTGCAAAGGGGATGAGCGTCGTGCTGATGAGGCGTCCTTCGTTGTCGTGATAGACGAATACCTCTACAGTATCACCTACCTGCAATCCCTCAGGAAGGTATTTGAGGGGTAGTAGTATGCCATCCTCGCTGTCCCACTCTAGGTAAGCACCGATAGATACTAGACGTAGTACCTCTAGTTGGCATCGGCGACCGAGTTGATAGCGTGAGTCTGAGCGTCTGGGCTCTATTTTGCGTATATCCACGGCTTATTGTATGCTT